>CAZHJH010000126.1:0-2549 GCA_964533475.1 uncultured Methanosarcinales archaeon | reverse complement strand
TAATGCATTCTATGAACAGGCAAAAAACGCTGTTGACTCAGGCAGGCAAATGAGCATTTTACCCTACAACACACTTTTTCCTATTGAAACAGTAAGGAAGTTTATCCCCGCAAGGTCAGACAAATTCTCAGGGAAATGGCGTCATAGTATGGATCCGTACGGAATTTTCAGGGGAATGGATCGCGTTATCGCGATAGACCAGGGTGGAAAAGAAAGGTATCTCGCTACACGTAAGTTTCCAGACGCGGTGCTTGCCAATATTACAGAATCATGCCCAATCGGCTGCGATGGCTGCTATAAAGGATCTATGATCAGAACAGCGCTAGCATCTCTCGCAGAAATTTATCCTGAATATGCTGAGATTAAACAACAGCTCAGCCTGCAGCAAGAAAGAGCGATAGAGCAAGCAAAGCTCCTCACACATTGGCTTAATCTCCATCCAGAAGTCGACACAATCGTCATGTCTGGAGGAGAGCCTACATTATTCTCCAATAAAGCGCTTGAAGGCATCCTCAACGAATACAAAAAAGCCCAGCATGTGAGAGTCGTCAGAATGTGTACTTCTTCGGTTTTTCAAGGGATGTGGTATCGCATAGACGATCAATTTGTAGGCATGCTCAAAGACTTTGAAACGTCAACGGGAAAACAGTTTTACATCAACGCGCACGTTACGGACGAGCATCAGCTCATGGCGGACGAGGCAAATGCGGCTGTGCGAAAACTCAGTGCTGCAGGAATTTCTGTCCACTTGCAGATGCCTGTCCAGGAAGGAATCAATTTCAAGAGAGATGATTTAGGGTATTCAACGGAAAAACTGAGGAAAATTTCAAAAGAGGCATATGCGCGAGGAGTCGTTCCTTACAAAGCAATTGTGGACATGCACAGCCCCTCAGATCCAGAACTCACGGTTCCCATTGAGACCGTTTCCAAAGTAATTGGCTTCCTAGACCAGCATGAGATGAACTCAGATCATGAAAGGTGGCAGGCATACAATGTGCTGCATGAACAGGGAAATTTGTATCTCTATCCCTGGCCTCATCTTACCGCAGTCAAGGATATTGAGGAAGATCATGTTACATATTATATTCCAAAAGTTGAAGTGGGAGAAAGAAAGCGCGTCGTTGTGCATACATATACGGAACCGAAGATTCCCGGTCACAACGATGATCTGGAGAGCTTAAGCAAGATCAGGGATAAGGATGTGGTGGCGAGAATTGCAGAAGTAAGGATTGTACACCGAGAGCTTAGAACTGCCATTGCACAGATCGAAGCAGCTGTTCTCCCCTTCGGTGAAAAAGCGAAAAGAATAGCTCCTTTGGAAAAAGAGTTCTACAGAGTTTCTGGAATCGAGTACGCTGAGAACGAGCCGTTGATTTTGAATTAACGGAAAGACTGCAAAGTTTCCGATTTTGTTTCTATTTTTCGGAGTTTCTCCGGTTTTTCCGAAATCTTTATTTCTCCTTTCGAAATAATTATATAATTGTGACGCATAGTTATAAGAATGAGAAAAAAAAGAAGAAAGAAGATGGAACTCATCATACCTGAAGAGGTTACTAAGAGAGAAAAGGCTAAAAAAGCAGATTTTTCAGACCTCTTTGGATCAATGCCAAGAAAAATGTCTGGTCAGAAATTCAAAGATCTTGCGAGGGAAGGATGGAAATAGTTTTCTTCTATGACACGTATGCGTTTGCGGAAATCATCGCCGGAAATCCAGCGTACGCGACATACACTAAAGAGGTTGAGTGCATTACAACACGTTTAAACCTAATGGAGTTGTATTATGTTGTGTTGAGAGTTCAGGGGAAGGAAGCAGCAGAGTTGCAGTACGCACGGTTTTTGAAGCATTGTATCTCTTTTTCAAACATGGACATCAAAGAAGCGTGTCAGTTCAAATTCGAACACAAAAGCAAGAACGTTTCTTACATTGACTGTCTCGGCTACGTCATGGCACTCCGCCGAGGAGCCAAATTCCTCACAGGCGATACCGCATTCAAAGGATTGACGAATGTAGAGTTTGTGAGATAAAAAAAGAATCAACGAGGAGAGTGCTCTCGAAAAATGACTTCTTCGACAACTGCTCCCAGCTCTCGTCCAGCCCATGCGATGTTTCTGAGCTGCTTAACAGAATTTCCATACGGCTGCTCAGGAATCTGGCCTGCGATAAATGCCTGCCGCTGTTCTCCCCAATGGCTTATAGAAGAGTCAGATGCCGGACTTGGTTGTGGATTTCCGCTGTCGAAGATTCTGCCGAGCTCATGCTGAACTGCCTGCTCGCGGGCATCAACGGCTCCATTATTATATCCAACAGCATAACTAACTACTGCGGCCGTCATTGCGGCTGCGCTTACACATGCTACCATTATTCTACCCATAGTTCTCATCTGAATCTTAGAGTGCGGAATGGTTTATAAACTTTGCGTTATTTAACCACTAATAAGTAATAACTACCCCTTCACAACCCCAATAGGCTTGCACTGCGCGACAATCTTACCGATTCCCGCTTCATCAGAAACTTTAACCACTTCATCAACGTCTTTATACGCAAGTGG
>CAZHJH010000125.1:0-3725 GCA_964533475.1 uncultured Methanosarcinales archaeon | reverse complement strand
GAAATCAGTTGAATGAGTTAGCAGAGCAAAAGGAGAAGGCGTTTCAGGAAAAAACAGCCCTCGCAAGAACGATAGGCGAGCAGTTAGGCAGCGTTAAAGGTGCGCGTTCTGACAGGAATAAGCTGACATCCGATGTGAAGGAGCTCAAGCAGCAGCGTGACGCTGTGAATGAGGAGATTAAGAAGAAGATAGCGATTGCGAAGACCTTCGTGAAGCCTCCGGAGCGCCCAATGGGGAAACCAGGTAGAAGGAGAGAACTCTCTCCCTTGGAAAAAATCCGCCAGATTGAGGAGAAGATCGAGACGGAAGTCATGAGTTTTGACAAGGAGAAAAAGCTCATGAAGGAGATTAAGGATCTCAAGAAAAAAGCGGAAGAGGAGAAGGGAAGGGTTGCGGCGCAGAAGCAGCGCTATGATCTTGAGCGCGAGATTCAGGAGTTGAAGAAACGATCGAATGAGCTTCATCAGCAGATGCAGGGTATCGCGCAGAATTCTCAGGAGAAACACGAGGCCGTGCTTGCGTCCTCAAAAGGGATTGATGAGCTCAAAGCCCAGGAAGAAGCGGCGTTCAAGCGTTTCACCGAGCTTAAACAGAGATTCAACGAAGTCAACGAGCAGTTGAAGTCAGAGCTCGACCACATGAAAGATTTGATGCCCGCGATTCAGGAAAAGCGGCCTGAGCGCTATGAGCACAGGCAGACGCGCAAGGAGCGTGACGATGAAAGCCTCAAGACGCGCGAGCATGAAGTCGAGGAGAAGATCCGCCGGGGCGAAAAGCTCACGACGGAAGATTTGTTAGTGTATCAGGAGACTTCGAAGAGATGATACGCTCCAAAGCGCAGGTAATTCTATAAGTCATAACTACAAATGTAGAGTATTAGTCCTAAAGAGCTCTTTTTTGATGAACGTTATATGTGGAAAATTGAAAATCGTTACAAATCCACACAAGATTCAGCAGTTGGGCAAGGATCAATTCCAGAACATTGTTGCTGGTAGAGAAGCATGATGCTGCTTAGTTGAAGGGTGTATGGAGACGCATACGTCAAGTGAGATGAATAATCATGCTGGTATGCTCGTGGCCAAATGCTATGATCAAATCTGCAAAGCTCGACAAAATGTGCAAGGTTCGAGGTACTACCCTCGCCCCCAGCACCATTAACATATTTTGAAATAGGCATGGAAGGGGTGTTTATTCTTTTATTAAAGGTGTTAACAAATCTTTGCATGTCTTCTTGTGTGAAAACAATTCCATGATCATAAGCTTCTGAAACAAAATCTAGTTCCATGCCGGCATACTCCCCGGTCAATTCGATCCGTTTATAACCAGCGTACACTGGATCAGTAAAAACCCCGGGATTTGTTTGCTCATTCCAACCATTATGTGCCAGCCCCCAGTTATAATTCCATGTATAACTTCCCTCGCTTTCAAGAACAAGATTATTCTTGAATGTTTTTGCTAGCCTTGTTGCCTTATTCCCGTATTCTTCTTTTCCCGTGAGATCATATAAAACGACGATTGCGCGTCCAAGAGAGAGTTGTTGATTATGAGGCACATTGACTCCATCAAATTTAAAGGGGCTTCCATATGGAAATATATAATATCCATAATCTCCCGCTTCTCTCCACTCAACATTATGTGTAGCTACGACACGTTCCGCTTCTTCAATGTATCGTATAGCATCATCACGGTATTCATCAAGTTCGGGATTATTTAATACAGTTTGAGCAAATTTTGTCATTGGATAAATGATTCTGCCATCGTTAAGAGCTTCTCCAAATCTTGTGTAAGTAATTCCAAACTGTGTGGTTTCGCTATACAGCCTCGGTGGGGGGAGTCCAGGAATTCGTTCAAAAATCAACCCGACGTTATTGGATGATGAGATTATTTCGTCAGAGGAAGTGCCTTCAAGATACTGAAATGTTGTCCTTAACGGCACATCCATGTACATGCCTCCCCCTCTAACAGTGAGGCGGTCCCAGATATGATTCCAATCTGGATTATAATAAGTAAAATAGGCATTTAGTATCCGCTCATAGTCTGCATGAAAATCATTTCTTGCTTGTTCGGGGGTTAGCACACTGTCAGCGCGAATGCCCACCTCTCCGAGATTCGGGGGATCCGGTTGTGAGATGGAAGCGAAGCTCAAGAGCCGATTACTCCATGTTGCTCTGCTTTGCCCAGTCCAATCCACAACACCCCGAGTATCGTCTCTTTTCATAAGTAACGTATCAGCATGCAAGACAAATCTATCGAGCCACTGCTCGTCACCTGTAACTTTGTACATATTGAGAAATACATCCAACAAAAATCTTTCCTGGGGGCCATTAAGCATGAGTTCGACATTCTCAGCGGTCCAGTCCTCACCATACTCTACAAGATCGCTCATTTCTGCTACATCTCTCACAAGTCTCTGACTACAATCTTCTGGGCAATTGCCAATATTTTCTTGCCACTCACATATTCCATTAGGTGCGCAAGGAGTGCCGCAATCAAAGGTGCACGACGCTCCCTCATCCAGAGTACATATCCTGTCACCACATGTGGGTTTTGCACATTTTCCCTCCATCCCCTCCCGTACTCCTATTCCAGAATACACACACTCCCAGCCCGTCCCATATCTAGCAGCGCAATCAACATAATCATTTCCTATAACAACACCATTAGTATTGCAAGAGTACTCTCTCAATCTTCCATAATTAACATCTCCCTGATTTACAATACAATAGTCTGTTCCATACAGTGCTTTACTTGGATCATCAAGGTATTGCCAATGTTTTCCATAAGTATGCCCAACAACTAGAAAAGGATCCTGCTGTTGAGAATCGTCGTCGTAGCATTTGCATCTTCCATTTTCGCATCCCGCATTACAACTGATGTCTTCAGTTGTTAATTGATTATTTACACATTTTGCTTCTCTAACTTTAGCACATCTTGTTGTTGGAGGAAAACTATTTGTTGTTGCGCATTCTAAACATGCATCATAAAATGCAGAATCTTTTCCAGTTCCACCAGATAAAGCAGCATAATTTGATGTGTAGACTCCATTAATTGGTTCATTTGCATCATAGTCAGTGCAAGTGGCTGGAGGCTGTTCTGGTGGACAATCTCCACAATCCGCCCCACAACTCACACAGGTTTCCCCTGCGTCCATCCTGCAATTTCCATCACCGCATCCTAGTTGTGTTAGCTCCCCCATATCTTCAGGTTCTTCTTCTCCAGAAGCGATTGTTAATCCGGTTTTCGCAACCTTTAGGCTTGATAATCCAATCAGCAGGAGTATAATCGCCAACACTATGAGGTAACGGTACGAATTTCCCATATCTTTGCTTCTCACCGTAAAACATCACCTCCCTCGGGTGTATGAAAACGAGTAGCCAGCAAATGCAGGGCGATGAGTATCGTTTTCGGTACTTGCGATGGCATATCCTCCGTCTCCTGAAATCTTGGCAATAGCACATTTTTAGCATCTTGAGTATATAAGATTTGTGCAATAGTATAAAGCCGGCCTCATCACGCTCGTGGATTACACTTAGTTCTGATAGTAAAGTAGCTAACACCCCGCTCATATCATAAAAATGAAAGAGTTAGAGACCAATCCTATTTTTTATGTCCCGTTGATTCTTAACTTTACTACAAACGAGAATTATAGATCTATCAACGAGTCGAAATCAAGAACTTATTTCTTCCCATGAAACTCAGTATACCCGCATGATCCGCATGTTTCT
>CAZHJH010000124.1:0-3755 GCA_964533475.1 uncultured Methanosarcinales archaeon | reverse complement strand
CAATATGACGAATGTAAGCCAGAATATTAACAGTACATACACGGTGAATGGACAGTCACGACACCTCACAACATTCATCATTTTTGGAAACACCCTGGGCAATGTTTCGCACGTCAATAGCTCGACAAGCGCGAATTTTATCACGGGGATTTTATGGGATTCGAGCGATGACGATGATGTGCAGTTCGACGCCACGGACAAGGAAGATGTTGTTTTTATCGCAAAAGTGAATCCACAAAAGCAAGGCCAGTATGGAGTGTATGACTATGAGATCAGTTTTCCGGCTAACTTGCGCAGATATTCCCTCACGTCAGAAGCAACGGTCGCTATTTACGCGGAGATTCGATAACGCTCCGGCACAAGGTTTATATATATAAGTGAGCGAGTGGAAATACAAGCATGGGCCTATTAGATATCGCAAAGGGGAAAAAAGGACAGGAACAGCCAAAAGCGGATGTGCCTGATGAGCTTCCATCATTACCTGGAAAATCCAGCGCTCAGCAACCGGCTCAACAAACACCCCAGACTTCTTCGCAGCTCGCCCCAAATGAGATTCCTCCATTGAAGCCTGCTCCTCCAGTATCGAGTACGCAGGCGGTTCAGAAAACTCCGCAGCAAGCAAATGCTCTTATTGCTCAAACGCAGCAACCCTCTCAGGAATCGGCGCCACAGCCTGTGCACGGCGAGCGCCTTTATTTCATGGAGCTCATTAAAAGGTTCAGCACGAAAGAGACTCGGGAGCAGGCGGAGCAGGATCTGCTCGCATCGTCAACCTCTGAAGTGCTTGAGAGCATGCATACCCAATGGGAATCCCATAAGCAACAGCAGCAGCTGCAGCAGTATGAGCAAATGATCGCAGCGCACGTCGAGCCTTTGCAGCAGCTCGAGCAGGAATGGAGGGCGCTGCATGACGAGATTGACAAGAAGAAGCTGCTGTTGCAGGAGAAAGAGTTTGCCATCCAGCAGAACACGGCCGAGCTTAAGCGTCTTGTCGACGCTAAAAACAGGCTCAAAGAGCAGATGGAAAGGTTTGGACGTTAGATATTCTCGTAATTAACAATATTGAAGAGCACAGTCCTATCTTATCCTTTTTTACCCTATCGTTACCCATATCTATCCCAATGTTTATATACCAGTATACATATTTGTATCTTAGTTAGCGTTAAGTTATACTGAAAGCGTAAAGTAGGAGAAAAGTGAAATGGAAGCGGAGGACACGAAATGACGACGAAATCTGAAACGCCTTTCTCTGACTTCATAGGAGAATTTGTTAAAGCCCCTTACCGGGACGGGAGCCAACTCAAAATTGCCCGGGGACGACTCGAGGAAGTCAATGATGGCTTCGTCAAAGTGACAGGAAAACTTGGAACGATCATTATCAATGCAAAGAACATTGAGAAAATGTCCAAAATCAAGGACAATCACAAAGAAAGAGAAAGAGGTGTCTAAACAATGGATATGCGCGCAAAGATAAGGCTTGTCTTGCCGTTGCTTTTTTTGTTGAGCGCGACTGCCCTCGTTCTCGCTGTAACACAGCCTGAAGGTCCATCGACCTTAACGGTTGTCAATAGCACGAGAAGACAGGCAGGCTCTGCCCTGACAACGCAGGCGACCGCAGGCAACATAACGCACTTAATTGTGCAAGGTCAAACCGTGACCCA
The DNA here is from genome assembly GCA_964533475.1 of uncultured Methanosarcinales archaeon. Classification (GTDB taxonomy): domain Archaea; phylum Nanobdellota; class Nanobdellia; order Woesearchaeales; family JAGVYU01; genus JAGVYU01. The sequence continues at coordinate 2,094 of CAZHJH010000124.1, read as the reverse complement.
AAGCTGGCAAGGCTTTGTCGGAAACATCACAGGTACGATCACATTAGATGATGCGAACAACAACACACTCTACGATTGGTCATTAGCCGATCCCGAAGGTGAAATTTACGCAACGTATCTTTCACAAGTCAACTGGACCGCGGGCAGTGTATTATGCTGGAACTGGACGATTGCAACAGCATCCTACTTGCAACTCGCTGAACTGGAAACGAATCCAGCTGCAGGCGACGGAGCACCAAGCGTTTATGGCGGCATTGGAGCAGCAATTGATGACGTGGACGGCGTTAATGAAACGTTCTCGGCACCGGGCGCAGGAGCGCATTCGAACTTCTTCGCCGGACCTCAGGCAATCACTGTAAATGCAACGGATTCCGCATGCCCCGTAACAAGGTTGTACAATAATGTTGGAGGAGGAGCATTCCAAGAAGTCCTCTTGTACACTGACGGTACGGGTGCAAACAACGATGGAGTGATATACACATCCATCCTCAACCAGAGCGCGACAGGATATGACTCGCATAAATGGGACTTTGAGATGATTGTTGGAGAAGACGGCCACAATGGTAATGTAGCGGTAACGACGTACTACTTTTATGTGGAGCTCCAGTGAGGTGTGAAAATGAAAACTACTAACCCACAACGAATGGCTCACATTACCTTACTGCTTCTCATGATGACTCTTGCAGCAGCAGTAGTGTACGCCCAAGCATCAACACAGCCATCAGCACCCTCAACGCTGAACATCCAAAGCAACACCACGGCATTATACCCCAACGCTACAGCCTTGAACGGAACGAGAGGCTATATCTATACGGTAGAGCTCAACGAGTCTGCCCCAACGCAAAAATGGGTCGGCTATGTTGGTAACGTGAATGGTGAGTATGCCCTTCAGGATGCGAGCGGAAATGCACTGTATGATTGGTCCATCGCGACGATCACAGGTGAGCTGTATGCCACGAAGGAAGGCGCGTTCATCACGGCAGGAACGACAGAAGTAACGAATCCGTATGCAGGAGGCATTCCGATCTGGTCAAACCTCTCCTGCGCAGGCTGGGAGCTTGTGAGGAAGGAAAGCGCGTACTTCAACCACAGCTTTACGAACGTGTCCACAGCTGGATCAGCAAACACGGCACAGGAAGATGCCCTCGTGAGAACATTCACGAACGGCAGCGGCTTCGCGAATCCAGGATTCTATGCTGGTGAGCGGCAAGTGACCGATTCCATCATTGGACTTGGGCAGACGGGAACATGCTTCGGCATCAACCTGAACCAGAATAACGCGGATCAGACAGCAAGATGGTATGAGATCATGGCAACGGATGGAACGGAGCAACTCGAAAACGCGGCAGGGAACAGCAACGCGTACGATATTGTGTACGTATCCCTCCTCGAAAATGATACCGTCGGCTACAATGGAGCAACATATGATTTCCAGACGTTGCTGCCACAGTCCGGACTGTCAGGAGCGCAGAGCAACGTAGCGTTTTACTTCTATGTTGAGCTGATCTAATTTTTTTCTTTTTTTCTTTTTTTTATTTTAACAGACTGAGTCCCATGCGCAGCCTTATCGTTCTCATCGCCTGTATGACCTTCTTCATACCCTCTACCCTCGCTTTCTACAATATCACATATACATGCCCAGATGAATGTGTTCATAACCGCACGGTTGCATGGAACGTCACGATTGGAAATCAAGGGGATAGTGATCTTGTCGTCCTTCAGGTTAAATTCCTCGATGCTGTGAGAAGGATTGTGCTGGCTGAGTCCGATAAGCTTGAGCTCACCTCTAATGATCCCAACGCATCTGGATCAAACAGGACCTTGGCGCTTTCCATAGCTAAAGGGCAGCAAGTCAGCCTTGGCCTCCAGGGAATATTACCCCTCCGCAACAGCCCTGCTGGTTTAAACTACCTCCTCTGCCTGACAACCCGGAGACCGCTGGAATATTGGGCTCTTAAAGGGCCCGAAAGCGAATACTGTTATCCCGCTAACTATACGATAGAAATGTTCGGCTGCACCCGCAATGAAGACTGTCCTATAGAACAGCAATGCTCGGAGCATGAGTGCCAGGAGCTGGGCTGCTCACCATGCCAA
>CAZHJH010000123.1:0-3804 GCA_964533475.1 uncultured Methanosarcinales archaeon | reverse complement strand
GCTGATCATACCGTGGTCTATACGAAGGAAAATGTCGTAGATGCGGTAAAGAAAATTATTCAAGGTATTGGTGTTGATGTCGTGTTTGAAAGCGTTGGTGAAAAAACATGGAGCAAAACGCTCGCCATGCTGCGTCCATTTGGCAGGGTTGTTATTGCAGGTACAACAAGCGGAGATAAAGGCACGCAGGACTTGAGCGAGGTGTATGTTCGCCAGCTGAGTATCCTTGGTGCTCGTATGGGGACAAAAAAGGAATTTGAGAAAGTTTTGGAGTTAATGAATTCTGGACAAATAAAACCAATCATTGACCAAGTGTTTCCGCTAGCAAAGGCAGCAGAGGCCCAGCGCAGACTTGAGGAATACAAGCATATTGGAAAAATAATTCTTGAGATGTGATGATACTTACAACAGCTGTTGAAAATTCATATACACGTTCCGTTCAACTTCTGCCACATCCATCCCTTTAATCTCTGCAAGTTTTCGTACAGCAACCACAACATTTGCCGGCTCATTCCTCTCTTCCTTAATCGGACTTAAAAACGGAGCGTCCGTTTCAGTCAAAAGTTGATTGATGGGAGTCTCACGCGCAATCCTTTGGAAATGCTCAGAACGCACAACATGCGTGGGAGTTGTGAGAAACCATCCGTTATCGATAATCTGCTTCACAAGCTTGAAGTTTCCTGAAAAACAATGCATGACAATCTTCTTTGTTGATGCTGATTGGAGCATCTCCACGCATTCCATCTCCGCTTTCCGTGAGTGAACAACAAGAGGTTTATGTAATTTTTCCGCGAGTTCAATCATTTTTTGAAATGTTGCGCCCTGCGATTCCTTGTCCGTCGCGGGATCCGTATAATCTAACCCGACCTCTCCGATCATCGCGACATGCTCTTTATGTTTCCTTATAAACTCAATTTCCTCATCCACATCAAAGGGTTTCCAATGAGGATCATACATTTCACGCTGCAATGCATCAGGAGGGTATATTCCCAGACATGCCTTCACGATGGGATATTTTTTAGCGAGATCAAGCGCAATACGATTGCTCGCGGGATGCACGCCCGCCGTACAGATCGCAGCAACACCTGCTTCTTTAGCCATGCGAATCACGGCATCAATGTCTTTTTCGAACTCGGGATGATCCAGATGGCAGTGCGCGTCCACGAAAAGGCTCATACGTGCAGTGCGTCACGCTCCTTTTTAATTGTTTCCGTGCAAAAGTTTATATCCTCAGCCTCGAATTTTGAATACAATGAACAAAAGGGAATTTATATTCGGCGCTTTGGCGACGATTTTCTTTCTCATGTTAATTATGTATGCTGTTACCGCATCGTCCTTCACGATGATGGTGCATCTCCTCTTGCTGCTCACGGGATGCGTGTTGAGCGTTCTCATAACAAACGAAAGCGCTAAATCAAATTCGTCCTTAGGAGTTAAACTGTATTTTGCATGTGTTGCCCCGTTAACAGTTTTCTTCTCTATAGTGTTTTTCTGGCATTTGGGGGATCATAGCAGTATTGACCAGAAGGGATTTACCACATTGTACGTTGTGATAACATCAACGTTTCTTATGATCGCGTGTGGAATCACGGCAGTCATTCTTGCTCTGCGAAGAAAGCCCGCGCATCAGAAAAATGTGCGGGGGTGGTCCATCGCGGCAACCGCAATTGCTGTAATTCTGCTCGTAATCTTCGTCTATAATGCAGGCATTACGCTTGCTGCAGGGGCTGTTGGAAATGAGCAGCTCTGCGCTCTTACGTTCCATCCGACTACATTTTCATCATATCTCTTTAGCGCGGATGCCCACTACCAATGTGCGATACAGGTGGGCATCAAGATGGATGACGATAGCATATGCGAGGGGATTGCGAGCAGGGATCATAGGAATGCGTGTTATAGGGGGATCATAGCGCAGAGAGATGATTTTCACTTGTGCTTTGCTGGAGAGACATACGATGTGGGCGAACGATGCCTCAGCCAATTTTCGAAGTGGGAACCCGAAATCTTATCAATTCTGCAAACCCCAAAGCACCCGGACATCGTATATGCTATTAAGGCATTGCCCTATTTGGGAATTTTCTATGATCAGTCTCAACAAGAGATATACCTCCCGCTATTAAAGAAGATCGTAAGAGAGGGAAATACAGACGCTCAAGGCGAGGCTCTGGAAATTCTCCTTACATGGGCTGCACAGGACTCCTTCGACAAAGAAAAGGAGATTTTAAGGGAGCAAATTCTTCCGATTGTTGAAGACCAACTAGAATTGCAGGGATACGAGGATCGCATTCGCCTTAGGATGAATGCACAAGTCCTTCATTCCAGCCCACAGCCATAAAAAACCGTCCCGGATGTGCGGCTGGCTACACAACCTCTTCCTTTTTAAAACCACAAGCACTTCACTCCATCATGTCTCGTCTTCCTGATCCATTGGCATTGACTGTTGCGGATTACTCAGGAGTTCAAGTCCCGCGATACAACTGGCCGTTGCGCATGTTAAGCGATAGAGGCATCCGTCAGGCAGTAGCCCTTGGTCTTATCAAGGTTGCTCCTTGTCTCGGAGACGATGATCGCATTCAGCCAGCAACGCTTGACCTCAGCGTAGAAAAGATTAGGTCTATCCAGCGGCTTGACGAGCGAAATCCCTGTCACCACATTCCCGCTCCAGAGTTACATATGCTCGCCGGCTGCCAGGCTGAGCTCATCGTCGCAGAGCGCATAGGTTTTTTGCAGGACGACATGAGGAGCCCGATGTTTTTCAGGCCTTCAGCGGATATGCGCAGCGGATATTGCAGGCTTGGAGGTTTTGTAGGTAAGCAGGGAGTGTACGGTAGAGGATTGAGCCCCTTGAGTGATTTAAAAGATTCATTATGGATCGGCAATTATGGGCCGAATGACTTCATCTTTGAGCGAGGGGACCGAGTTGCTCAACTCTTTGTGTATGTGGAACCATTTGCTGATTTCTATTCTTCAGGCCCCTTGATGAGTAAAAAAGATATGACGGAGCTCGGAGAAAAAGTGCGCTCGCTTGACATGGGGGTTCAGATCACAACTGATGAAGAGCTCCAGGTATTGACGAGTGAAGGCAATCTTGAAGTAGCGCCCGGCTTGGCGTCTCTTGGTGGATGGATTATCGTTCACGCCAGCGAAACAGCATATAGAATCCGTAAGCTTGATCATCCAATTCCGTACAAAGACAGAAACAAATATAGAACGGAACTCATGGAACCTTTAGATATTAGCCAGGGGTACTGCATTCAGCCGAATGAAACTATTGTTATCCAAACCCAAGAGCATTTCAAACTATCCTCTCGTGTCGGCGTCCGTTTCTGGGACAATCTTCTTGAGACCCCTCCCGATCTCAATGGATACAGACATCTTAATCCTCCTCATTTTTCACAGAATATGAATATCGTAAATCTTTCTGATGGTTGGTTTGATCCGGGATACGAGGGGATTGGAGGACGGCAGCCCAAGGGACTTGCTGGACGCATTATTTCGCCGGGAGATCCCATCGGATTTGGTCAAGTGTTCTTCTTTCCGAAAGGTGTCGAACGCCCCTACGGGAGCGATGCTGTGAACTCCTCGCACCAGGGAAAAACGAATCTTCTTGCATAGTCCCCACATTAGATATCTTTAAATATGCGCAATCTGTTGGCAAAAGCATGCCTGCGTATCACGCAACGTATGAAGTTGATGGCGGCGTTTGTGAAGGATTTGCTTTAAAACTTCCCGACCATTGGGAAGAGAACAGAACACTGCAAGCGAATACTTCTCAACAAGCATTCGATGAAGCAATGAACCTCG
>CAZHJH010000122.1:0-3817 GCA_964533475.1 uncultured Methanosarcinales archaeon | reverse complement strand
GACCGTATAACATCGCGGCATTCTTCTTGCGATTCCCCTCAAGAAACTTTTTTAAATGCTGAATTGGCGTACCCTGACCAAGAATATCATCAGGAGACTTTGGAGCGTACTTCTGAGTCCAAGGGATTGACATACGTGTAGGGTAAAAATCAGGTTATATTAAGATTGTGGGAAACTGGGAGAGTAACACGCCCGATGGCAAGGCATTGTCGTTTTTCTTATCAAAGAGTAGTAAACTATATAAAGTACTCTGGACTTCCATTACGAATGGACATTAGCGCACTTGCTCATAGGTTGGTTGAAGAACGCTTAAGACACGAGACAGTAGACCCCCGTGTAGCATATGATATTATGGAAAAACTTAGTGCCAGTCCATCCTTTACAGACGTTCACTTTGGTATTGGTAATGACAAGATAGACATACGCGCAACATACACTGGAACGCGTTCTCTGTTAGGAATCCCCCCAGATGTACCAAAAGAGTTCGGGGATGCTGTTTTTGGAGAGGCAGGTCTTAGTTTTGATGTTTATCATAGAAATGATCATTCGTGGGGAAAATTTTCAGGTGTCGTGCAAGGCTCTCATCCTCACGGCATATTGGAGGTCCTTATCAATAAAGAGTAGTTGTTCTCAGCTGTTAAAAGAATCCCCAAACCTTTAAAAATAAAGGTTCAATTCATGCTTCCTAATGCCAGAAGCAGCTATCCAAGAGAAAACATGGGACAAAGCGTATGAGAAAGAGCTCTGCGAGCGCTGGCATAAGGAGCAGCCGTTTGTGTTTAAAAAGGAACTGAAGAAACCCGTGTATAGCATAGATACACCACCGCCATATGTGAATACGCCCGTGCATATCGGGCAGGCTACGACGTACGTTCTCATGGATATGTTTGCTAGGTATCGACGTATGAAAGGATATCAAGTGCTTTTTCCGCTTGGCCTGGACAGAAATGGATTACCGATTGAGATGGCAGTGGAGAAAAAGTTCAAAGTCAAATTCAATAGTATTCCCCGGGAGGAGTTTCTCACTAAGTGCAGGCAAGTGCTGGAAGAAAGCAGCATGGAAAGCACGGAGAGCTTTAAGCGGCTGGGCATCAGCTTCAACTCATGGAAGATTGGCAATGGGCTCGGAGAGGTGTATGAGACGGATAGTCCAGATTATAGATCATTGACCCAGGACACGTTCATTGATCTTTGGCACGCCGGATTGATCTATGAAGCGGAGCGCGTGAATAATTATTGCCCCGGTTGCCAGACAACAATTGCGGACGCAGAAGTAGAGTATGTTGACGCCGCAGGACATTTCTATGACATTCAATTCACATGCAAAGAGACAGGAGAACCGCTCATCATCGGAACGACACGACCTGAGCTGCTCTGCGGCCTGGGCATGGTTATCTTCAATCCTAGTGATGAGCGGTATGCGCATCTTGAAGGAAAAACAGCGATATCCCCCCTGTATAAAAAAGAAGTTCCGATTAAGGCGCATCCCGCTGCAGATATAGAGAGGGGCACAGGCCTTGTGATGATGTGCTCATATGGAGACTTAACGGATATCCGCTTTTTCCGGGAAAACCGGCTTGAACCCGTTATCGCGATAACAATGGAAGGGACGATGAATTCGCACGCGGGATTCCTCGAAGGACTTTCCGTGAAGCAAGCGAGAAAAAAAATCGTTGAAGTGCTCGATGAAGCAGGATTGCTCCTCAAAATAACAGCTACAGGAAGCCATCGCACGCCGATCTGCGAGCGCAGCAAGGACCCGATTGAATTCATTTCGCAAAAAGAGTTTTACGTGAAGCAAGTGGAGTACAAAGACACGATGGCGGATCTCGCCCAGCAGATGAATTTCTTCGCCCCCGAATCACGGCAGATCATGCTTGACTGGATCAACTCTGTGAGCATAGACTGGCCCATCTCCCGAAGGAGATATTACGCGACGGAAGTCCCGCTTTGGTATTGCAAAGGCTGCGGAGCGACAATCATTCCTCCAAAAGGAAAGTATCACCAGCCATGGAAAGATAATGCGGCTGTGAAAATATGCCCTGAATGCCGAGGAACAGCATTTGTGGGCGACCAGAGGGTTTTTGACACGTGGTTTGACAGCTCAATCTCCCCACTATATATTATGAAATATTCCCGGGATTCAACTTTCTTTGAAAAAAATTCTCCTTGCACATTACGGCCGCAAGGCAAAGAAATCATACGCACGTGGCTGTACTACACGGTATTAAAGGATTACTTGCTCACAAACAAGCTCATTTTCAAGGATGTCTGGATCAATTATCACATTGTTGACGAGAAAGGACATAAAATGTCGAAGTCGAAAGGCAACATTATAGATCCCAAAGATGTATTGAACAAATTTGGGGCTGAACCGTTCCGGTTATGGAGCGCAGTTGAAGGCAATCTTGAAAAAACAGACTTCAGATGCTCGTTCGAAAGAATTGAAGGCGCAGGAAAAACGCTCACGAAGCTCTGGAATGTCGCGCGCTTCATCTCCATGTTTCCCCAAGCGAAGAAACCTCAAAAGCTCTGCGCATTAGACGCGTGGATCATAGGCGAGATTGAGGAGTTAGTCCGAAAGGCGGATGAACATTACGAACACTATGATTTCCACAATCCCGCAATCCAATTCAAGCACTTCCTTTGGGAAACATTCGCATCGCATTATATTGAAATGGTGAAAGGAAGAGCGTACAATCAGGAGAATACGATTTCCCAGGAAGAGCAACACTCGGCGCATTACGCGCTGCATCATTGTCTTACACTCCTGTTGCAGGCCCTTTCTCCCATAATCCCGTATATTACTGCTCTTCTGTATGAGAAACTGCATGACAAGGATGTTCACATCCAGGCATTTCCAGACGTAAAACCGGAACAAGAAGCCGCGTTTACACGTGATGACATTATTGCATTGAACAGCTCCGTTTGGAAAGTCAAGAAAGACGCGGGAAAAAGCCTGAAGGATTCTGTTAAAGCACTAACGATGCCAAAAAAGTTTGAGGCCATTGCAAAAGACATACAGAACGCACATCATATAGAAAAGATTAGTTATGGGGATGAAATAGCTGTTATTCTCTAAGATTATATAATTTATATAAATTGGGAAAGTTTATAAACTCCATAGCGATTTGAAACGTATCAATTTGTGTGGAGGTAATAGAAATGCCAAGAAGTCGTCACGTTTTGAGTCCGAGGCCAGAGGAAGGTGTTCGGGGTGCTATTGCTTATCAGAGAAGTGCTGACATTGACATGCCACAACCTGAATTGCCTGTGGAAGTCCAAAGAGGAGTATTTGACCTTATACCCGCGGGGAAATCGGTGAGCTCTGTTTCGCTAGCAAACCTGCCGGCTGTCGCTCCAAGAGATGCCGTCCTACTTCTTTATGACCAAGGTATAGCATACATCGTCGCTCCATCAGTATCCCCACAGGATATCTCCGAAGCTGCACTCTCCGTTCCACAAAATCTTTTGCAAGTTCGTCCGGGCGTCTATTTCCTTGTGGACACCATGCAGCCGCAAGCGTCTGTCTTAGAGAGTCTCGAACAAGCCATGGATGATGGTGCTACATTTAGACGGATCCCGCTTTCACACGTTTTGTTTGGCGGATATCGTGATAACCCCTATGAGGGAAGACACGAGGATGAGCACGCTATGACGCGAGCGCTTGACCGATTATAAAGAATGAGCAGACCTATTCTTTCGCAGAACATCGCTATACAGGAAGGACTTACAGAGTCTCTTGGGCTGGACATCCCTTTGCAAGAGAAGGATGTTAGCGCACTTATGATGCACTTTAGCCTTGATGAAGAGACTG
>CAZHJH010000121.1:0-3851 GCA_964533475.1 uncultured Methanosarcinales archaeon | reverse complement strand
GGCAACGGTCGTGAACACATTAGGCCACACGGTCTTTGTGCCCACATCCTTTATTTCACGGAATGAGACCGGGCTGCGAATAAAACCCTCAAACGTGTTAAATGACGTGAACAGCGTGACAAATACTCCGGAAAGGAGGAAGAACAGCACGCTTGCGATCACAATATGGCGGAGATCCTTATCCTCAAAGATCGCTCCCAACGTTTTCTTTTGGAAAAACAGTTCGCACATAATTTCATATCCGAAGTATAGTGCAACGCTCGCGAGGAGGAACACGAACACATACCACCAGCCACCCCAGGAAAAGGAGTACACTCCAACAAGAAAGGAGGCAATCCCAATAAGAACGAGTGATTTTCTCAGATGGATGGTTTCATACGCTTCCAGAAACACCCACGTGATAACAAGCGGAAACAGTACATTGTACGGATCGGTGTCAGCAAAACCCCCGATCGTCCTCTGAAGATAACTCGGCTGGATGGCAACAATCACTGCTGCGACAAACCCTCCGAGATTACCGGCAATTCTTCTCGTAATAAAAAACGCGGGAATCACGGATAACGCGCACAACAGAACAGGAACCCAGAACTCCCAACCAACAAGTGTAATATCTGGATTAATGAGGTGTATCGCGACATACGTGTATGCTATAAAATAGGCATGAAACATGTCTAAGGGCATAAACCTGCCAATGGGCGCATACATATACGTGTCGTAGGAATATTCTTTGCCATCAACCGGAGAAATCCTGCGTTCATCGCCCGCATGCCCATGCTCTAGGACGTTCTGCGCATGACGATACCAGAAATACGGGTCAATCCCGATTAAATACGTGTTGCCGTCATCATCTTTCAGCTGCGCCCTGAAATAGTTTGCGACTTCCTGAACGCGCTGCTCAACATCATTATTGTTTTCTCTTATAAACTGATTAAATTGCTCCTGAACAATCTGTTCCTTGCGCTGATCCGGAAGGTTGGGGAAATTCGAATTCACCTGGTCGCGAATCCCGGATTGAATCTGAGAATGGATCGTGCTGCGCGCCCAGCTCTCTGTAATCGGAAGGGAGTCCGGCTGCATCCTAAGATACACAGAGAAACTCATGGCAAGAACCACTAATACCAACGGGATGATGATCCGATGATATTTCTTCCAACTCTCCTTTACTGCTGCCAAGGATATTTTTTCGTCGTCTTCCGCAGCGGTCTTTTCATGATTCTCGTGCTGCTTGTGATGTGGATGCATATCATGATGCTCCGTGCTTTCTTGATCTTCTTTATTATCTGCGTGCGAGGGATCCTTCTTTTTGAAGAACTTCTTTATTCCGGAGAAATCAATCCCAATGTCATCCTCATCGTTCTTTTCCATGTCGGAAGAGGAAACGCGGCGATTTATAAAGCTTGTTGATAAAATGAAAACATACGAAGGGAAATCCCGATCAATTTTCTGCGCCGTGAACGTATTATTCTTGTTTTCTTTTCTCCTCAACATCTCGCTATCCCAACCGATGCTCGTCGGTAAATCACCAATGCGTTCATTGCAGTTACCCATTTTTTGTCCTCACTTAGTAACTATTAACGAATAGTAACATCTCGAAAGTTTTATATAGTCGTGAACGATTTCATTTGAACGTATAGGTTCGATCACCTATATTCCAAATCATCATGTGGGGGGTATTTCATGAAAAGATTAGGATTGCTCGTATTGTTCATTTTGTGTCTCATTCCATCAACGTACGCTCTTGATTCATCCTATTTTTTGAGATTAGGAGTCTATGATCAACAGGTCTTTGACACCACGCAGCAATATTCTTTTTTGAATACCACAGTCCTCATAAAAAATCACATCATTCCCTATTTCGTTTGGCACACTGTCAATACCTCGCAAGACGTAGGCATTAATTTTAATGATGTTCCTGCGGGACGCGAGCTCGACGCAACGTATCGCGTGGCCGGTTATGCCACTGAGAATTATTATCTTTTCTTTGACACAAACATACAAACCTGCGATCCTAACACGCAAGCAACGTGCGATTTGAATACGGACGGATGGCACACGCTCTGCCAGCAAGGATTCTTGCCAGGTGATCCGGCTTTTAGTATTCCAGATAATTATATCTATTATTGTACGGCGACAAAAACCTCGAATGGCAACACGTTCAACTTCGTCTACGATGACAACCACTACGTCTGGGGAAAACACGTAACGTTTGTAGAGGGTCTCTATCCCAATACAGGTTCTTCAACACTCTTCCTCCGCACAGGAACGTATGACAAAGTGCTTCAGGAGACGACAGGAGAATGGGATTTTCTATTCGGAAGCGTGACCATAGCGCGCCCCGGTGATACGCAAATACGAATCCTCAATGACTCGATTGACGGCGGAGTCAACTTTGAGCACGTCACGCTTAGCGCTGAATATGATGCAACACATACCGCTCTTGGTTTTGGAGCCGAAGAACGCACACTTTACTTTGACGCGGGCATACGGTCATGCAATCCCAATACTGAATCGGAGTGCAACGTCGCCTCAAATGGATGGGCAACGCACTGCGAGCAGGCATATCTTCCTGGTGACTCCTTTTATGACATTCCAGAAAATTATTTTTTTCAATGCAATGCAACTCAAACAGCAACGGGAGCAATATTCCCGTTCTTCTATGATGATAACCACCATTTCCATGGCGAACATGTTGGTTACATTCAAGGAGTGTACAGCAATGCATACTTATCCTGCGCAGATCCTGACAACACAACGCGCTTTGCCGTGTTTGACGATTTCACATTCACTCCGGAAGTTCAGGATTCACTCCTTACCGCAAAAACGACTACAGGACTTTATTACATTGATCCATCGCAAACTATTTTCCGGGGAGACCGGTGCATAGAGACGACAAGCGATCCTCACTACGGTGGATTCGAGCAAGGAGAGCTCGGGGATCTTGTGGAGTATTGGTGCCAGCTCGATGGTATCGTGAATCACGTGAATGTTGACTGCTCAGATCAGTTTGGCGATGACTTCGTGTGCAGCAAAGGAGCATGCGTTGAAACGCAGCCCCGAAGCGAGTACCGTGTCCGTGTTGGCGTATTTGATCAACAAATATATGATGAAGAAGCACAGTATCAGTTTATCAACGCAACAATCAATATTGGGGCCCAGGAAAAAACAGTAAACACAAATGTTGACGTGGGAGTGAATTTCACAGGAGTTCCTAGTGGAGTTGCTCTCTCCACGGCATATACCGCGCAGGACTATATTGAAGAGGCATATCCTGTATTTTTTGATCCTTTACTGAGCAAATGCACATTGCAGAACACGGAAACGTGTATATTAGAAGCACAGGATCCAAACCTCGTTAATGCAATTCAGGATTATTTATTGACGCATGTGGGTGATCCGAGCGCATCAGATATTGAGCAGTTTGATCTCAACAATGATGGCCGTATAGACATTGCTATCCTCGTGACCGCGAAAAATAAAAGCAGAGGGACAACGTCATGCATGCGCGTCATCCCCCCCTGGCAAGGCGGCAATCCAGCAACGATCACATTTTACAATTGCACCGCAACAAATGGAGTTGCAAGTCACACATTCGTGTACGATGACAATCATCCCATTGAGGGAGAGCATATTACGTATGTCGAAGGCCTTGAGCAAGAAGACAAGGACTTCTTAGGAATCATCGCGGAAGCAGATCCTAGTGAAGGCATCGCTCCGCTTGAAGTAAATTTTACCTGTGAAGCGCAAGGCGGCAATGCTCCCATATCCTATGCTTGGACATTCGGAGATGGCGCAACGAGCTCGTTACAAAATCCATCCCACACGTATATGGCTGTAGGAGATTACACTGCAAC
>CAZHJH010000120.1:0-3931 GCA_964533475.1 uncultured Methanosarcinales archaeon | reverse complement strand
CCACGATCCACATCAAATTCATGTAGGTCCGTATACGACTTCAATTTTGGAATTACGGGATCTCGCAAAGGCATGGATTGCGATTACGATCGCGTTTGCGCTCGTGCTTGGCGGTTTTTCGTTAACAATGGACTTTGCGATATATCTTGGAATCGCTTTCTTCACCGTTGGCCTTGGTTTTTTGCTCCATGAGCTCGCGCACAAAGTCGTTGCGCAGCGCTACGGATGCTTCGCGGAATTCAGAGCTTGGAATGAGATGCTTATTTTAATGCTCGCTACGAGCGTTTTAGGCATTATCCTCGCGGCTCCCGGAGCGGTCTTGATCTCAGGGCCTGTGGGAAAACGGCGTAATGGAATAATCTCTGTTGCTGGCCCCGTCGTAAACATCGTTCTTGCCATCGCCTTCTTATTCCTCTTTTTTGTTTTGCCTGTTGGAAAACTTGTAGCCGTGTATGGATTTACGATTAACATATGGCTCGCGCTCTTCAACATGATACCCGTATGGAATCTTGACGGCAAAAAAGTGCTTGCGTGGAGCAAACCCGCGTATTTTGGGGTGTTGGGAGCATCACTTCTCTTATTTTTTGCTCAGACGCTATTGCCTGCGTAAGCCTTCAAGTTTCACAATCTTTAAATATGATGCTTGCTTTCTATTTGTCATGTGGAAGAAAATCTGCGATTCTCAGGACCTAATATCATATCAGAAGAAGTCCAAGCAAGGGGAATCACGCATCGAAGCGCGCTTATCAGACAAAACTTGGTCTATTTACAAGATTCACCGCTCCGCGAAAAAAGACCAGCACGTTCAGGAGTACAAAGCGGAGCAGCGCAAAGACGCGATTAAAATCATTGAGCAGCTTAAACACGAGAAGCCTTCTCAGGACATTGAGGAATACGCGTACAAGGACGCGGTGGGGATAAAGCTTCAAAGGGAATATAAAGAATATGACGTTGAAAAATGGTCGTTCATGATCCATAACGATCCTTCCATAAACGTAGCGTTCATCCGCTTCGCGGAACATATTGAAGCAGACATTATTCTGAACTCAAAATACAGAATGCTGCAGCGTAAAATTCTCGATCATCTTGTGGAAGTGCTCAGGCTCAATGAAAGCCCGCAGCTGAGAATCACCGTGTATTATTATTCTGACAAGCACCACACGGAAAAGCATCACGCGTATTTATTTGGCGGAGTGGAACTCAGCTAAGGATGCCCTCAATTCTAACGTTTGGATTCTACGGGAAAGAGTGGGGAAGCATGAGTGGATCCAGGACATATAAACAACCGCAGGAGCCCATTCTATCCGTTGATTTTGTACTCCATGAGCTAAGGATACTTAATAAGGGCTTGCGCATAGAAGTTGATATGGGCCTTGTTTGGCAGGGCAAAACAAAAGCCGATAATCAGCACATACGAAAGATTTGGATTGGAATACGATCACGGGAGTTGAGTTGGCCTGAATTAAAAACCCAATTTGAACAGCTGCTCGAACTGGGCGGAGGACTTCTCCCATTAATGTTTAAGATGCGCTGCGGAGACTTTCTTCTTGAGGTTGTGGATGGCGAGCATACGCTGCTTGTGATTGGAAGGGATCTTGCTGCCCTCAAAAAACTTAAAAGGAAAGTAGAGAGGGAGTCAAGAGTATCCCCGTATGGCAAAGTGGGCAATCCCCCAACGCTTTTAACTAAATAGTTACCCCACTGTCGAATAGAAGTAGAACACAAATGCGGTTACGCATATCAGCATAAAGAACACGAGCATCTCTATGGCCATGCGCTTCCACATCGCGATGACGTCGGGGAGCAGCAAGTCGATGATCACAATCTCGATGAGCGAGACGAAAAAGATTAACGCGCCTACAAGGATGATGAACTGAGAGCCCTGCTCCGCGAATATGATCACGTTTCTGTTGAGAAATAATACAACAACAATATACAGAATTGCAATGGAGAGCGCGGCCCTCCACATCCACAGCGCGACGGTGCGCTTCTTAATGTTGTATTCCTGCCATTTGCCCACAAGCCAGTGGCTGACTATATAGAGAATGGAGCCAAAGAGAACTAAGAACAAGAGCACAATCATGAATGTGATGAATATGTCGATCATTGGGCTGCCTCTTCGCAGCTACCAATTTATAAAGTATATAAACTTTGCGACATCGATGAAACCTGAACTACTTGCTCCAGCTGGCGATTTTCCGAGCATGCACGCAGCTATTCGCGCAGGCGCGGACGCGGTGTACTTTGGTCTTCAGGAGTTTAACATGCGGGACCAGGCTAAGAATTTTCGTGTACGAGACCTTCCCAAAATCAGCAAAATATGCGGGGGCGTTAGGAAATATATCACACTCAACACAATTGTGTACGATTCTGAAGTGCCACGTATGGAGGCGCTCCTGCGCAAGATCAGGAAGTATGTTGACGCGGTGATCTGCTGGGATCCCAGCGTCATCATGCTATGCAAAAAACATAAGATCCCCTTTCACATATCAACACAGGCGTCCATCGCGAACGCTCAGGCGGCGCGGTTCTATAAGCGTCTTGGGGCGGAGCGCGTTGTTCTCGCGCGGGAACTCTCGCTGAAGCAAGTGCGCGCAATCGCTAAAATCATGCCCGTGGAGATTTTTATCCACGGGGCAATGTGTGTTTCCGTGTCCGGAAGATGTCTCTTATCGCAGCATCTTTTTCAACGCTCAGCCAATAGAGGACAATGTGTGCAGGTATGCAGGAGGCCGTACACCGTGCGGGACGAAGAGGGCAGGGAGCTCAAAGTAACGAATCACCATGTATTCTCCGCAAAAGATCTGTGTGCGTTACCCATTATGGGACTGCTAAAAAAAGCCGGAATCAAGGCATTTAAGATTGAAGGAAGAAACAGGGACGCGAATTACGTCAGCACGGTAGTCCGAGTCTACAGGAAAGCACTTGACCATACGCTATCACAAAATGAAATAAAGGCATGTGTACAAGAGCTTGAGCGCGTGTACAACAAAGGGTTTTCAACCGGGTTTTTGCTCGGAACGCCCACGGCGGATGATTACTCAACACTCGAGCACAGCGGAGCGCGTGAACATAAGCAGTTTGTTGGAAAGGTCGTGAATTATTATCCGAAGAAAGAAGTCGCTGTTATCCAGCTCATGAGCGGCCTCAGTTCTGGAGAGATAGTGCTCGTCGAAGGACATACTACCGGATTTATAAAAATTGCCGCAAAGGATATATGGCAGGATGGAAAAATCGTAGTTACGGCGAGTAAAGGAGATCTTATCAGCTTCCGGTCGCCAAAAGTGAGGCGCAATGATCTCGTCTACGTCCTGCGTGCGAAACATTTATAAATTTACATCTTAGCCTTTGCGATGTGAGAATACGAGTCCTTATTTCGCTCTTTATTTTATTATTAGTCTCGAGCGTCAGCGCTGAACGTTATCTTGTTGAGTATGAAGACACTCAAGAGATGCGGTCAATGAGCGCCGCAGAGAGCAATTCCTTGCTTGAACGCGAACATCTCGCGGTTATCGAGGCGGACTCGTTAGACAACATATCCGGCATCGTGCGCGCAGAGCCCGACGTGCGATTTATGATTCAGGCAGCAGGCAATCCTGCGGTTGAAATGCTTGTAGGAATAAATCAAAGCCTGAAACGCAAGAACGGCGGAAAAAACGTGAAAGTCGCGATCCTTGACACGGGCATTGATTACACGCATCCCGCATTCAAAAACAGTTATGTAACTGGAATTGACTTTGTCAACCTCGACGAGGATCCTATTGATGACCACGGCCATGGGACAATGGTTGCGAGCATTCTCGCAGCGAACACGACCATGTATGAAGGCATAGCGCCTAATGTGAAGGTTTATAGTGTCAAAGTCCTCGATGAACAAGGAGGAGGGTATGCGAGTGATGTCATAGAAGGAATCCTCTGGGCTGTAGATCAT
>CAZHJH010000119.1:0-4030 GCA_964533475.1 uncultured Methanosarcinales archaeon | reverse complement strand
GATTTTGGAGATAAACTAAGAATTGGGAGAAACACTACAACTAATTTTTCTCAGCAAGAGAATTTTGTAATATTGGAGTGTGTAGATAGACTGCTAAATCAAGGATATGCTCCAGAAAAAATCATTCTTGAAAGAGTATATATCGTTCCTTTAAGGAAGGGGTACATGAAAGCTCCAATGTACAAACGGGCAAAGCGCGCCGTAAACACTCTTAAAATATTCCTTCTAAAGCATATGAAAGGAACCGTGATCAAGCTCGAGAAAGAGCTGAATGAGAAAATCTGGGAGCGCGGCATGAAGAATCCTCCGCACAAGATCAAAGTCGTAGCTAAGAAAGATGACAAAGGCATTGTAACAGCGCAGCTCGCGGAGCTTCCCAAGAAGAGAGTGAAGGAAGAGAAGAAGAAAGACAAGAAACAAGAATCCGCAAAGGAAAAGAAGACAGAGACACAGGAGCCTGCAGAGAAGCCAGTTGAAGAGCCCGCGGAAAAACAGAAGCCTGAAGACGCGGCTGCTGATGAGCTGGAATCAAAGCCTGTTGAGAAAAAACCGGCGAAAAAGCCCGTTGAGAGAAAAGTTCCCAAAGAGTCAATCAAGAAAGAAGAGTAAGCTGTTTTCTTTGTTTAGTGCGAATAATCGACTTTATATGTTAATTTGTCAACGATCGTTCTTGGATGACCTGCGCCATCGAGAGCTGTCTGGATGATCCGCCGCATTGTGTCTTTGATGTCAAGCACTTGGAAGTTAGGATTCAAAGACAGCCATCGCAACGCTAAAAACGCAGCTTCATGCTCCTCTAAAGGCTCAATCTCACGCGCGCCCATCTCAGCGTCCGATTTTGACTGCCTTCTGCCCACGGGGTGATCTGGGGCAGGATATATGAATCTTCCTTCTCTACCACCAATCATGGGTTCCTTTCTCGCAAGTACGGGATCTGAATCCCATGAAGGATGATGGATGCATGCGCTGCGCTGCATGCAAACCCGTTCCAGCTCCCCGTCTTTGCTAAAATAGAAGTCAATCATGTCGGGATGGTCAAAACTCGTGTCTAAATATTGGCGGAATCCTACCCTCATCTCATCTATCTCCTGCGTTCCCCAAACATCTTTAAGTTGAAGTTCAATACTCTGAACAAGATGGCGCTTAATCCGCCTTTTGCCTACCTCGCAGGTTTCATGTTGCCCGTAATCATACCGTACTCGGAGACTTCCTGTTTCTTCAGGACCCGCAACAATTTCGTAGAAGAACCATGTCCTTTCTTTCCCCTCTGCTGTCCTCGCCTCGAACGTATTTCGGACTTTGCTCGCCAATGTATTTTCAGCATTGATGCAAGTACCCTGAGACTTCTCGATCGGAGAAACGCTGAGATCCATTAACCCGAGCCCACCAGGTAACTGCACAATAGGGATTCGCATATGATCAGACTCCCAGTCATACATACTTTCTTCAAACATGTTCGGCAATAATCCTGGCCTTCTCAGTCCAAGCACGGTTCCGCATGGCTTCCCATTCGCGTATTCGGGAGTCACGTAGGGCAATCCGCATGCAGTGTGATGGACGCGCAGCCTTGCTGGCCTCCCCTTGAGCACGCGCCGAACACTTCTTTCCATATGCTGAGCGATATATTCCTCTGTATATCTATACTGAGAATCTCCATGATCATGCCGTTTTCGCAACCTCCGTAATGCTTTAAGGCTTTCGGCATTCGGAATAATCCAACCGGCATCTAGAACCTCTGTGCCAATTTTATGTACATTCAGAATGCGTGTTTGCGCGAATGCTTGCTCGATTCCCGCCATCGATCTGGACAACTCAAGGGACATGCAAATGGAATCACTTACCAATTTATAACTTTGTGTAGGGCCTATTATATATTTTCGAATGCCGATATTGCACGCGAATCAACAGCTTTTTAAACAACGTACCACTCTGATAACGTATGGAAGACGACCTCTTTCCGTTTGAACGTATGCAGCGCTCTGTGCTTGTAAAGAGGGAGGCAAAAACGTCTCATTCGTTTGGCAAGGACCCGGACACGCGCGCTGTCGCTGAGCTCCTGCAGTACTCAATCATCAATGTGGACAAGCCATCTGGGCCAACGTCTCATCAGGTGAGCGCGTATGTCCAGCACATTCTGAATATTAAAAAGTCAGGTCATTCTGGTACGCTTGATCCGAAAGTCACAGGCGTGCTTCCCGTTGCCATAGGAAGAGCGACAAGAATCGTCCAGGCGTTACTGTCCGCGGGCAAGGAGTACATTGGAGTCATGCACGCGCATAAGCCCGTTTCAAAAGAGCAGCTCGAAGGGGTTATAGAAAAAAAGTTTCTTGGGAGAATTCAGCAGCTCCCCCCGATTAAGAGCAGCGTGAAACGACAATTACGGTATAGAAAAATCTATTATTTCAAGATCCTCGAAGTGGATGGCCAGGATGTTCTGTTCCGTGTGGGCTGCCAGGCTGGAACGTACATTAGGAAACTTATTCATGATCTCGGCGAAGCGTTGGGATGCGGCGCGCACATGGCGGAGCTGAGAAGAACAAGAGCTGGTCCATTTGATGAGTCCACGCTGTGTTCGCTTCAGGATCTCACGGACGCGTTTTGGTATTATGAGCATGAGCAGAGTGAGGAGCGTTTGCTAAAAATGCTTCAGCCCATCGAGCGCGCTGTCCAGCATCTTCCCAAAGTGTGGATTTTAGATTCTGCTGTAGACGCGCTTTGCCATGGCGCTGACCTTGCGATCCCGGGCGTAGCAAAGATTGAGAGCGATACACAGGTTGATGAAAAAATTGCTATTTTCACACTGAAAGACGAGCTTATCGCGCTTGGCATAAGCAAAATGATTTCTAAAGAGATTATAGACAAAGAGACAGGCATCGCCGTGAAAACAGATAAAGTATTTATGCAACCCGGGACATATCCAAAAATCAGGAAAGCATGAACTCTGAGATACAATTCGTGGATCTTGCCGTATTCTTGCCAAAGGAAAAAACGCTTGTCATCACAGATATTCATATCGGATATGAGGAAGAGCTCAACAAGAAGGGTGTGCTCATTCCGAGAACGCAGTTTCCGTTCCTCATGAAGCGTACAGAACGAATACTCAATCATGTGGGTTCACTGGATACCATTGTGATCGCAGGCGACCTCAAGCACGAGTTTGGAACGATCTCGGAGACGGAGTGGAGAAACACGCTGCGGTTTCTGGATCTCCTCGCGAAGCATGCGAAGCATATCATACTCATTAAGGGAAATCATGACACGATTTTAGGCCCCATCGCGAAGAAACGGAATGTGGTTATCAAAGACGCGCATCGCCTAGGATCTGTCCTGGTTCTGCATGGGGACAGCATTCCGAAAAAGATTGAAAAAGGGATTACGACGTTGATCATAGGCCACGACCATCCCGCAATATCCGTGGGGGAGGATGTCCGCACAGAAAAATACAAGTGCTTCCTCGTTGGAAAATATAAAAAGTATGGCCTTATCGTCATGCCTTCGCTGAATCCCGTGACGGAGGGAACAGATGTGTCCAAAGAGAAGCTTCTAAGCCCGTTTTTAAGGGACGTTCGCAATTTCAGCGTGTATGTTGTGGCGGATCTTCCCGAGAACGGCCTTGCGAGGATTTTTCCCTTCGGTAAAGTCAAGGACCATATGCATGCAGCATAATAATCTTTATAAATGCGTCAACCGGCTAAAACACGAGGTGTTACCATGGATCGTTATGTTTTAACTTCTGAGTCAGTCACGGAAGGCCATCCGGATAAGATATGTGACCAGGTCAGTGATGCTATCGTTGATGAGCTTATTAAACAAGACCCGTATTCCCGTGTTGCCGTTGAATGTCTCACAACCACAGGATTAATCATGATCGCGGGAGAAGTGACGACGAAAGGGTATGCGGACGTGCAGCATCTCGCAAGAAAAGTTTTGAAAGACATTGGCTACACAGATCCTGAATTCGGAATTGACTGCAATGATGCGGCCGTGTTAGTCTCTATCCACGGTCAAAGTGCGGATATTGCGCAGGGAG
>CAZHJH010000118.1:571-4043 GCA_964533475.1 uncultured Methanosarcinales archaeon | reverse complement strand
ATGGTGTTGGGTACTTCTGGAGATAATTTTTCAGCACGACATTCCTGTCATTATAGTCGCTTGGCTGATAGGGCAGGAACACCGCAACGTAATGATTGCCTGAAACCCATACATACGCATCCGTGTCCCCCGTGCTTACGTACGTAACCCCATATCCGCGGCCATCAATGATAAGGGTTTTGTTCGCTTGTGTGAGGATTTGTGTAAATGGATTGCCAAAGAGGTCAAGAATCGCGAGGTCATTCTCGTAGGCTAATCGTGCATAATCGGAGCGCTGGTACACCTCAACATATACGGACGCGTGCGCCTCTACACTGGCGTTATAGTTGGCGACATAGTAATAGTTGCGTGTTTCATCAGGGGCGTAATAATGATCTGCAAGGGGGGTTTGTGAGAGGCTGTAGCTCAATATCGGCTCTGTGATAATGCAATCCTCAGTGCACAACTCGCCAAACGCGCACATACCATCACCGCAGTCGCAATTGCCGATTGTATCAATGATAATGCAGGCCTCTGGCCCTGGCTGGTAGCTCGAGTTGAAGTACACAGTTCGTACGCGTGAGAAATTGCTGTTTCCTGCAATGTCAATGCACTCTACGGTGAAGTTCCTATTTCCATTCTGCCCCGTTATGCGATAGCCAATGCTGAATCGATCCGATACGGAAGTGCTGACACTGAATGATTTTTCCTGTGATTGACTTGCATCGTAGAGTTCTACAATGTATGTCACAGTCTCGCCAGCCTGTGCAACATACTGTGCTGTTTGGGCATTTCCGAGCGTGTATGAGAACTGGTCTGCAACAACCGTAACAGGCACTCCATAACGATTTTCAAACGTGATCGTTGCCCCGGGATCTGCTGAGGTGAAGCTTTGGTTGACCGCGAGAATGCTATCTTGATTCATAAACGTAATCGTCCTATTTGTCGGCGTTGATGTGATGTTGTATGGTTGCACATTCGCGAGTTTCTGATTGTTCATATACAAATACACTACACTTCCCACTTCACATCTTCCTGTAGCGGTTATAGGCCCATTTGTCGGGTTTGGTGTGATGGGATCAAGCTCCGGGATTGGCTTAACCGTGTCCCGGACAATCGTTATCGAAGTTGGGGTATTGGCGTTGCCCGCGTCATCTCTACAGCTTATGTTGAAATGATACGTATTATCACCTGGCAAGGATATGTTTGCCTCATAATAATTCGTCGCGACATTGTATGTGAAATAGAATAAAGGATTGTCCAGATTTGTTCCTGCATCCGCAGACCATGCGCATGTGACACTCTCATTCACTCTGAGCTTCACGAGGGCGAGGCTTTTATTCGTCGCGAACCACGTTCCTGGAAGAATCTCACTGATCACGGGAGGGGTAAGATCAAGCGTAAAGTACGATGTGTTCACATATTCTGGGCTTGTTGTTGGCTCATGCTTCACGGCGCGATAGTCAAGGCGATATAATCCTTCTTGAGTGAGAAGTTTACTGGCATCAAGTTCGTACGTGAATCGCTCTCCGCTTGACTTTCCTTCATTCATATGATTTGTGATATCCCGAGAGGTTCCTGGGCCGGTGAGCTCAACCCGTGTAAGCTCTACGTTGACATCTGAATCGTTAAAGTCCAGAATGATCGTGGGGGTGGTATCACTAATTCTTCCGGTCGGTTGCACTTCGGTGAGTCTTGGCACGTTCCTGTCTATTTCAAACGTCCATGACGTGCTGTTCGTTAATCCAACGGAGTCAACTACGGAAGCGGTAACATCGTAATCCCCCTCGGCAGGGCTGAACACCCTGCATCCAAAACCATACGCATACTGCCCGTATTCCTGCTGTGCTGGGAACGTGAACATTTCAAGAGCGGTGCATGTATAATCATTATAAGAGATGTTTGCAGAGCTTACTGGTGAGTTTGTTCCATCCGCGACAACTTTGATTTCCAAAATTCCTTCCGGATTAATCCTGCTTTCTGGAGCTGGTGTTCTGGTTTCTTCATAAAAGATTGGGATTTGATTGTCGTAGTTGACACGGAACGTGATCTCATCTCCTGGATTTCCGAGTTCATCTTCGCCATACACGGTAAACACATTCCATCCGAGATCTAAATCAATTCCTGTAAACATAAACGCACCTTTGGCTAATGCTTTATTGAACACGTAGATCGTGGCCGGCTTTGGCTCTGTGATTGTTCTGTCTACAGTGAGCTTATACACATAAGCGCCAAGATCATCAACCGCAATAATTCTATAGTTCATATTGCTGGAGTTGTTGAATGAGAGATAATTGCCCGGCACGATATTGATGCCCCCGAGATGTAAGGGAATATTTTTTGAGAGAACATGGAGCGTAGTACCACTCATATTGATGATATTCTGTATCTGCGTGTTCATATTGAGCGGGAATCTTCCTAAGAGCGTTGGAGCTGATGCTGACACGTTCTCCGCGATGATATTTCCTCCCTTGACAAGCACAACGTTCTGCCCGGCTGTGCGATTGTACGTGTTTCCGATAAACGTTGCTGGGGTGACATAAATTGAGCTGCTGTTTTGAGGCGATGTTATGCTCACCGTTCTTGGTCCGAGTGTATCCACTTTAAATGAAAAGAGATCTCTCCCGGAGTTATTGTCCGCGTCGTAGCCCACGATGGAACCATTGACAACGTTAGATTCAATAGAGTAAAAGTTCGCGTCATCGATCGTGTTAAAGTAGTATGCATAGTGGCCAACAAGGGTCGTATCTACATTATTGAATGGCAATGTAACGTCCATAAGATAGAATGGCAATGTAATATTTTGTCCATTGTTAAGGAAGTATCCTACTACTTCTGGAGGATTAATGAGATCTTCTGTCGCATCGAACTCGAGCAGATATGTTCCTAATCCCACCGTGTATTCTCCTGACGTCTCGTTGTGGAGCAATCCTGAACCGGGATCAAGCGTACGTATAGTGATATTCACAAACTCCGGCCCTGTTGTGTCATTGCCGAGGATATCTTCAATAATTCTCGTGTTGCTGTTTCCGTATCTGTCATAAACTGTTGCGACAAGCCTGTACTGTGTAGTCCGTGATGGCGCTGTGAATGTGAAATTTGCATGCTGGATTTGGGTGTTATTGAGTTCATTATGGTAAATGACGGCGTCAGTTGAAGTCTTTATGAGATTCACGGTTACGTTATACGGCTCATTTCCTTCTAAAGTTGTAAACTTCGTATCATTATACTTAACTTCAATCTTGTACGTGAGGGAGCTGTTAATGCGGATGCCGCTGCTGCTCCCGTTGATCGTGAGGTTTGATATGTCTGGACCGAACGTGTCTACGTAGACATTGCGCTGCGCGAATCCCTCGTTACCCGCCGCGTCCGTTGCAAGCGCAAGGATCGTGTTGTTTCCTTCATGCAGTGTAATTGTGGCATTCCATCCCGATCTCCCCGGCAAGATGTCAATGGGCCTTGATTCGAAAGCCGTGCCATTATGCCACAGGAG
>CAZHJH010000118.1:0-561 GCA_964533475.1 uncultured Methanosarcinales archaeon | reverse complement strand
TTTGCTCAACGATGCGCACTAAAACGCACTTTGCTAATCCATTTCTGCGCTTTTCCGTATTTCCTGCATCATCCGTGGATGCATAACAAAGGGTTTTGCGCTGTTGGAATGGAATGGGGGTATTTGCAGCACTATTTGGCGCGCAGTAATCTGAAGTTGAGATGCAATACTGTGTAGCATTGCAATCATTGCCTCCATCATTGAAATGGTCTGTTCCTTCGCACGAGAGTGAGATATTAATGTCTGCTCGATAATACGCTTCTGGATCAAATGACGCAGCGAGCCTTCCCGTGCCGACGGTTAGTGTCGTCGCTGGGGGCTGTGAGTCTAATACAAATTGCGCTGTTTCCTGATCGATGGGTTGATTGAGCACAGCCCCATTTGGATAGCAAGCGGATGTTAACGGGATCGGAATATCAGAACTCTGATTAAGACTGCTGATAATCAGGGGATTATTTGCAATTGTCAATGTGACATTGTATCCGTAGAAATACTTAGTGTCACGAGTTACGTTTCTGGACTGTTCGTAAATTCCGCTTGCGTAGAACGGACCATCAAAGG
>CAZHJH010000117.1:0-4114 GCA_964533475.1 uncultured Methanosarcinales archaeon | reverse complement strand
AATGGGATGTAAGCGATAATTAAAATGCCCCATGAACTGGGCGAGGTTTCTTGAAAAACAATTATGAGTAGCATCCAACATAACCTGGGAAGGTAGGTTTCCTCTGCCAAGAATATCGTCTATGTAGCGGTTCTCTGGGTTAAGGGGAAACATCACGAACTTGTCAAACCTTCCTTTTATCCATTTGGCAATGTCCCTGAATCGTTCCTGATCAATAAATGATGGAGCGCTCAATATTTGGTCAGCAATTCCCTCGTAAAAATGCTCATATGCTGTGCGCTCATCGAGATGCGCGCATTCTTCAACCGTAAAGGCGTGATAGGGGAACACAACAGAGTGCTCATCTCCCTGTGGCAGCATCGTCTGGGCTGCAAACCATTGTATCATGGCCGTGAGCTTCTCAGGCGGTATGGATGCGTCCATGATCACATGAGATTGTCGATGTGACATGAAAATCTCAGCACCTAAGGACGTTCCGCAGTTTGCGATGACCTTCTCATCAGGTAATCCAACCTCTTGGCAATGCGTGTATTCAGCAAGAATTGTCCTTAGGTATCCTTCCGGAGCCGGCTCGTATTCGGGCATGGCGTTTTGGAAACGCACGTTCATTTAAAAATATATTCACTTAAAAGTGGTATTCATAATCATGTTCGGTTACTGTTTAAACCCCAATCAACAGCGTCGCATCGTCTTTTTTCACGCGTATGGCCCGCTTCCTCAATAACGTAATAAGATATCGATGCACGGTATTCCCGGGAGACGCTGAGATCGCTCCCTTGATTTCCGGAAACGGAATCGCGGGAAAAACTATACCCTTCTTTGTTTTTTTTGTGATGGGCTCCTGCGGCTTTCGGAACGAAATGTCATGCGTGACAACAAAAACATGTTGCCTACGTAAAACTGCTATTACGCCCGTGTTTTCGGGCGCATCGAGTTCTCTCACCCTCTTTCGCATCGTTGTCGTAAGAAGCATAGGCTTTCCCAACCCCCGTATCAATTGCAGCTTTCCTAAGCTTTTTATATGGTTGTTCATCTCTCCATGTACGACGTGCCTTTATAAATACTATCCGTTACCATTGGGCAATAACAAAAGCTTTATATAGGGGTGCTGCATTTCAACACATAGTTCAGAGTATCTATATACTGTAGATATTCAATTCGGAAAACCTATTCCGGGGTGGTCAAAATTTATAAACGAGCTCAAGCATTGATATTGGGAATTGCGATCGTAGTGGTCGTATTACTTGGTGTCGTTGCCGTTGTGTATCTTATGAATCAGGATGCAACGCCAACACCCACAGTTCGCGTTCCTCCGACAACGCAGCCTCCAGTGGTTGTAACTCCTCCTATCGTGGAAGAGCAGCCTGAAGAGGAGATTCCTGAAGAGGAGCCAGAAGAGCCCCAGGATGAAGAGCCGATTGTCACACTTACGATTCTAGACAAAATCAAGCAATATGCATCCAACCGCAATCTGAATGCGTTCAGCTCCGCTGACTGCCAGTTTGACCTGGATCAGGAAGCTGAGGATTACTTCGACAACTTGGAAACGGATATCGAAGATGACTTTGATAATGATGTTGACGATGTGAAGGAAGACATCGATGACAACATCATAGACGAGCTTGATAACATCCAGGATGACATCCGCGCAGTACGATGGTCCGCAGTCAACTTTACGGACGTTGGCGGCCAATATGGCAATGAATCTGAGATTCTCGCGAGCGTGCAACTGCTTTCAGACCAATTGAGAGAAATCAAGAGAACACTCGACAGCGCTGTGGACAACACGGAAGATCCGGATGATTACAGCGATGCTGTTGATGACTTTGATGACGCGGAGAACGATGCGGAAGATCTCAAGGATGATATCGACGACGTCGTGAACGACTTCGAAGACTTCTCTGATGATCTCGACACCGCTGATTTCAGCGATCAGAGCGATGACATGCAGGATATCGCGGATGATGTCGATGGCGTGACGACAAAGGTCGACTCGCTCTTAGACGACATCGGAAACCTGAAAGACTCGATTGATGACTTTGACGGTCAGTTCAACGACCGCGATGACATCGTGGACGAGCTCTTCGCGTACTGCAGAAGCCGTTAAATTTTTTTGTTTTATTTTTTTCTCTTTTTTCATAAAAAACCATAACCTTTATATACCAAATGAATTTTATTAAACCGAGAACAGATTCTGAATGATTGCTATGGAAGAAGTCATGAAGACGGGAACCACAACGGTGGGATTGGTCTGCAAAGACGGCATTGTCCTTGCAGCTGATAAACGAGCGACAGCGGGTTATCTCATAGCGCAGAAGGACGCGGACAAGATCCACCAGATTACGGAGAATATCGCGGTTACCATAGCAGGAACGGTTTCTGACGCGCAGCTCCTTGTACGGCTTACACAGGCTGAGCTGAGGCTGAAAAAGTTCAGAACCGGCCAGGATATCACGGTAAAAGAGGCAGCGAACCTCACTGCAAGGATGATTTATGCCAATATCAGGAAATTCAGCGTTATCCCCGGAGTTGCCCATTTTCTTATGGGAGGAAAGGATGCCTCAGGATTCTATTTATATGATCTGTACGCGGATGGTTCTATATCAGACGTGAAGAAGTTCGTTTCAAGCGGCTCAGGAAGCGTTATGGCGTATGGAGTCCTCGAAACACTATTCAAGGAAGATATGTCCTTGGAGGAAGGCATCGCATTGGGCGTGAAGTGCATTAATGCTGCCGTGCAGCGAGACATCGCCTCTGGGGAAGGCCTTGATGTGGTGACCATCACAAAGGATGGCGTGAAGAAAGTCATGAGCAAAGAGTTCAAGACGAAGATTGAATTATAATTTGAGTGAATATCTATTCTAATGGCAGATATCCTAAAAGAAGTTCTGAAGCATATCCCTGAGGGAAAGATCAGCGATGCCGCGTTTGAAGGAGCTAATATAGTCCTGTATACAAAGGACAAGGACTTCTTGTTCAACAATAATGGAATCATCAAGGAGATCGTTGATGATATTAAGAAGCGCGTAGAGCTCAGGCCAGATCCCGCGATCACTATGGATCCTGAAAAGGCGGAGAAGGAGATCAAGAAGATTCTGCCTGAAGAGGCGAAGATCGCCCAGATTCTGTTTGACAGCCAGCGCTCAATCGTCAATATTGAGGCGGAAAAGCCCGGGGTCGCGATTGGCAAGCAAGGCTCTGTTTTGAGGGAAATCAGGGAAAAAACGCTGTGGGTTCCCATTATTCGCAGGACTCCCGCGATCCGCTCAAAGCTTATTGAGAATATCCGCGCGGTCTTATACCAGCATTCCGATTATAGGAGAAAATTCCTCAATAAAGTTGGCCATAGGATTTATGATGGCTGGATGCGCGCGAAAAAGAGCGAGTGGGTGAGGCTTACTGTTTTGGGTTCCGGCCGTCAAGTGGGAAGAAGCTGCTTGCTTTTGCAAACCCCGGAGAGCCGGGTCCTTCTCGATTGCGGTGTTGATGTCTCGGGCCATGATAATGAGACGATGTATCCGTATCTTGACGTTCCTGAGTTTAATATCAGCGACATTGACGCGATTGTGTTAAGCCACGCGCACGTGGATCACAGCGCGTTCCTTCCATACTTGTTCAAGTACGGCTATCGTGGCCCCGTGTACTGCACACTGCCAACGAGAGATGTAACAGCGCTGTTGTTGCTCGATTATGTGAAGATCATGAAGTCCGAGCGTGATGAGGCGATTTATGATGTCGAGCATATTAAGGAATTCGTGAAGCATACGATCCCCTTGGATTTTGAGGAAGTGACAGATATTACTCCGGACATTCGCATCACGTTGTACAACTCCGGACATATTATCGGGTCTGCGATGGTGCATATCCATATTGGCAACGGCCTCCATAATCTCCTCTACACAGCGGACCTGAAGTATCAGAAAACGCATCTCCTTGATCCTGCTATCACGAGTTTCCCCAGATTAGAGACGCTCATGATTGAGTCCACATATGGAGGCAGGGAAAATTTCATGTCTCCTTTGAAGGAAGAAGATCAGAGTCTGAAAGATATTATCAAACGAACGATCGCCCGCGGCGGAAAAGTGCTTGTTCCCACGCTGGGCTCGGGCAAAGC
>CAZHJH010000116.1:0-4114 GCA_964533475.1 uncultured Methanosarcinales archaeon | reverse complement strand
CGATTGAGGACATCGATGCGCGATTCATGGGCATGCCCCTTGATGATGCGGCGCCTCACGCATTGCGCCGCGAGCTAAAAACCTCTGGCTTGTTCAAAGGGGCATTAGCTAAGCAATGCCTCGGGTCGGATTATTATGAAGGCTTGCAGAGAATGCATGAGTTGGAATCTGAAGTAGGGGATCTTGCTGATAACATCAATAAGAACAAGAAATTTTTTGAGACACTTAAATCGTCAATAGATGCTGCTCAGGGTGATGCTGCGTTTTTGGAGCAGAGCTTTTCGTATCCTTATGACGCGCACGCGCTCTCACGTATTCACGCCATGGCTCAGCTATCAATTCCCGGCGAGCCTACAGCGCGATATTTTCGCGAAACATACGCTGTCTTGTCAGGATTGCATGCGCGTCGTATGGAAGTTGCACATACTCTCTCTCGGACTATTCAGGAAGACCTTATGCAACGCGCCCATGCTGTTGATCTTGAAACGATATCAGCCCAGAACATGGATCATGTAAAACTTATGATGCACGAACAGGAAACTTTAGCAGCTCTCTATGAGGCTTTGACGGGGAATGAAAGCCAGGAGATGAAACGCATCATTGCGTTCATTGAGCCGTACACACATGCTCAAGAAGAAGCGCCACGAGAGCCAGAACTAATTATTCAACAACCAGAACCTCCTGTTGCGGACGTACCGGTATACGTGCGCGGTCCTTGCTCTCCCGCCTTATCCCTTCGCCTGGAGATTGAGGATGTGGCGTACAGGGCGCATGGCTATCCTGTACGGGAACTCGCGCGTACACTTCTCAATGGAGATGGGCCTTCAGGATGGCAGCGGTGTTTTGCTGCATTTAATCGTCAATTAGAAAAGATTCACGAGTATGATCCGAGGGACCAGCTTATGATGGAGCGTCTTGCGCATGGATTGAATGAGGCGGCAGCGCATCCAATGCCTGGATTTCCCGTTGAAGAAGCTCGAACTGCATACGGGTCGCTCTCACGCTTGCTATAAGGCAGAGGCATCAATGATTTCAAAATACTTGCGATACGCATTGGCAACATCAGTGTTAAGAATCTCAACGCTAATGACTGGTTTTGACCATATCGTCATGATGACTTTGTTTCCGCAGATAAGTGTGGAAACATTGCTATCAAACACTGCCGGAAGACATTTTGCTTCCGTCAGCGGCATCGCATTGAGTATCGCAACTCGCTCGGGCGCATCATGATTGTAAATATGCTTCATAACAATGCCGCGCTTAATGCGTTCGTGATGAAAATGGGGAAGCTTTGTTTTCATGAGGTCAACGGCAACTTTAGGTATACCGAAGACGAGAATAGGATCATACGCATCCAAAATTCCAAACAGCAAACTGATAAATGCGGGCACTCCCTCA
The DNA here is from genome assembly GCA_964533475.1 of uncultured Methanosarcinales archaeon. GTDB lineage: Archaea > Nanobdellota > Nanobdellia > Woesearchaeales > JAGVYU01 > JAGVYU01. The sequence goes on along the minus strand of CAZHJH010000116.1, from coordinate 2,716 downwards.
TAGAGATGGGCCTCTCCAACTGTGGCCGCAAACCGTTTCTGCATGCTGAGCTGCGGAAGCACTTCTTTGAGCCTTTGCTCCTTATCTCTAAGCATCTGCATGAGCATGCTGGGATCTGCAGCTTCATACAACGTAGTGCCTTTTATGCGCACGTAGCTTACAAGACCTTTGCTCACAAGCTTTTTAACACTGTCGTAAATGTTCGTCCTGTGGAGTTTAGCCACGTCAGCTATCTTAGTTGTGGACGTCCTTCCCAACTGGAGCATAGCCGTGTAGACTTTCGCCTCGTTGGGAGAGAGTCCAATGTCCTGCAACAAGGATTCATGCATTGCCCTTATAAGTGGCGCAATGTTTATAAAGTTAGCGTACTTTTAGCACTACGGGGGGGTAAATAGATGAGTAAGCGACTAGAGGACTTAGCTGCAGAACTGAAAACCTCCATTCCAGATACTGGCATTCTTGCGATTTCTTATGAAGAAAATGGCAGCCGCGTTGGATTCTTAGACCTCGCGACTAAAAACGTGCAGGAAGTTGGAATAGGAGTGCATCCACGGTGGGATACCGATGGAAGTCTGTGGTTCGCGCGTGAATCCGCAATAGTTCATCTTGACGATAAGACGCGTGAGATCCCCGTGGCAACGTTTGAGCATGAGATCCTTGATGTGCAGCCTACTCAGATTGGTGTTTACGTGGCAACTAATCATGTCAGTAAAAAAGGATCAACGGTTGAGTATTGGCTTTTACAGAACGGAAAACCAGTCCGGTTACATACCGCACTTATTGAGAAGCGAACAGGCCAGCTATGGACGATCACGGACGATGGCCATAAAATTGCAGTACCTTACACAAAAAAGGAAGGAGATATGTTCTGGAGAGTGTATTTTCCTGCTGAGAATACACAGCCAACCGAAATTAAGCAAACGGATGATGATGGCTGTTTTCTATTCTTCTCAGACGGACTAGCACTCGCAGAGTCATATACTACAAGGATCTCTACATATAGGAAGGTGTTTGCTTTTGAAACTAAGCCCAGTACACCAAGATCATCACCTCCCTTTATGATGACAGACTTTCTGAGGAAACTACGTGATAAAGATGAAGACAAAGGACAAGAAGGATTTGATCTGCCTTCGGTACTTCCAACCATCCCCATCTCAACAAGTCGCTTTGAGGAGACAGAGATCACTAGCCACAAGGTGCTCTTTCGAAGTCCCATTGCCTCCGGAACGAAATATGACTCGGGAAGCATTACTTTGGCCAGGGATGGCATCCTTTTAAGAATCGACGCTCAACAGCGCACACTTGATTATGTAACAGATGGATGTATCTACAGAAGAGATCTCGTTCTGCAAATCGAGAAGAGCGTTCCCTGCGATTCATTAATGGAATCTGCGATCAGGAAAGAATTGGCTGTGCCCCATCTTGTTGCATTTACTCAGCAAGGTGTTTATTTCCCTAAATGGGCAGATAATTTAACGATAGTCATGCAAGGGAGTTTTGAGACAGGCAATGCGAATGGATTATGCGCGCTGAATTATCCTGTCACGGAATTGAAGGTGAGGCCGAATGCATAACGTTTCTGAGCTGCGCAAAATGAAAAATCTGATTGCGCTCTTAGAAGATCGAGAGCTTCTTGTTGCGCGCGGCGGCAAAGAGTCAATGAACATTGGCTTTTATGGCCTTGGCAATGTTGCAGAAGATGCGCTTTTTTGCATTGCGCATGATCTCGCATCGCAGAGTAGGTCCATCATACCTGACATTAAACATATTCATATCTTCAGCGGCAAAGATCATGGTGACCGGAGATTAAGAGTTCAAACGCAAATACGCCAAGTACTCGCTGCTCAGTGCGATACACGGGTATTCGGGCATGTGAAACAGGAATTCCCAGAATACATGGATGACCTTGACCTTCTGTTCTTCACTGATTCGGTGGGTGTGCCTGAAGGGCCAGCTGAGGAGCGAAGGAGGAAACTCACAGCAGGAAATATTAATCTTATAGAAGGTTTTGAGCAATTGTATAACCAAAATCCGGCGGCATTTAATGGTGCGCTCTCTGTTATATCAAATCTTCCGCACGCCCTCGCGCATCACGCCGCGACGCATTTAAACATTGATCCAAGAAGAATAATCGCGCATACCCCCATCGACCAAATGAGAGGCCAAGAGTATATCCGATCTATTGCTCAGGAGCTAGGCATGCTTATCGAAGATCTCTCGCTTCCCCTCATCGGATATCATGATGACCCTTGGCCGGCGTTAAGTGGACTGCGCCCGATTGAAGAGACTGTTATTGGGAGCAGGGGAATCGAGCGCAGAGTCAGCGCGGGCTTGGGTCAGTTACTCTCTGTGTTGAATCTTGATGCAATCGTCGGATTCATCAAGGAAAAAGCGCATATGGAAGGGATGCTGTTTATGCATGAGCGAGAATCTCGTGGCGTTATAGATATGAGAGAGTTCTCACCAACGAAGCATCCTACAGCACATAGTGTCTATCTTGTGGCGCGAGCAGTCTTGAATAGGGAGAGCGCAAACGTAGCAATCGCACATCCCACTCGCGATGGCGTGCTCTATGTGGATCTTCCCGTAACGTTTGAGGCCGGCATTGGCACATTAGATGAAGAAGTTTGGAACCGCATTAGCCGAGAGGATAAAGAGGCTATGGAGAGCAGGCTTGATGGATTAAGAGAGATTGTGAGAAATCCAGTGTATGGAA
>CAZHJH010000115.1:3393-4144 GCA_964533475.1 uncultured Methanosarcinales archaeon | reverse complement strand
AGTAAGGTTTATTCAAAATTGTGCGGGTTTTAAACCTTTGCCTTGACATACATCTAAATCGATGGATTATAGCACTCCTGGAAAGTATATGCTGCCTTTGTTATATCAACTGCAGAGTAGATAAAAGCGTAAGATTTATTAAAAAGGAACCATTTCAGAGCGTGAAGAGAAGCGATCTCTCTACTGTAAAATATAGTCGGTGGCATATATGAATCCAAAAGTGAAAAAGAAGGCCCAAAAGCCAAGCATTCACATAAAATACGACATCGAGCCGCCGCAGCCAATCTCGATAAAAGAACTGAAGGATGAACCTATGGAAACAAAAACATCACATAAAACACCCGCTAAAAAGAAGAAGTCGTCAAGGATTTTCCTCTGGATATCCTTGATCATTGTGCTGGCACTGATCATTTTGATTATTAATCTGGACAGGCTCGTGCCTAAGCAGCAGAGTAGTATGGCTGCGACAATCAACGGCGAATCAATATCAATCCAGGATCTTGAAAAGATGTACAAGCTCTCCGTGCCTGAAGCGTTCAGGTCGCAAATCTCTCAGGAGATGTTCCTCAACAGGAGCCTGGTTCCTCAGCGATTGCTCCTGCAGGAGGCGAAGAAGGCCGGCGTTGACAAGTCTCAGGAGGAAGCAGCTGCTGCCGTAGAGCAGTGGATTGTTGATTCCGGACTGGATCGCGCCCAATTCGATGAGCGGCTTAGCAAACTTGTTTGCCTGCGGCTCTTACTTTGGGCGGCG
>CAZHJH010000115.1:0-3383 GCA_964533475.1 uncultured Methanosarcinales archaeon | reverse complement strand
GTTCTTCAGGCAGACGATGATTGTGAACGCTTTTTTTAACTCCACCGTGCTTAAGGATGTTGAGATTGAGCTTCCTGAGCGCGTGAAAGCATCGCATATCCTACTTGCGAATGAATCCGCGGCGAATGCCGTTAAAGACGAGCTTGAATTAGGAGCCGACTTCGGCGAGCTCGCATTGCAGTACTCTTTAGATCCTTCCGCTAAGCTCAATAAAGGCGACCTTGGGTATTTTACGAAAGACGCGATGGTTGAGCCGTTTGCGAACGCGGCCTTTGCGCTTGAGGTTGGCGAGATCTCTGATCCTGTCGAGAGCCAGTTTGGCTTCCATGTCATTAAGGTATATGATCACACGCAGTCAGGCAAGGTTAAGTATTCCGAGCTCACGAGTGATGAAGACAGAACGCAGGCATTCCAGGAGCACAAAGACACCGTAGACACGTTCTTACAGGTGTTGCGGAGCAGGTCAGAAATCACTATCTTCGGAAACGCAACTGTTGTAGCACCGCCAACCGTAACGACGGATGACCACGCATCGCTCATCGCGTGCCTTGTTGAGAAGAATGCTACTGTTTATGTCTCCACGTGGTGCAAAACGTGCCCCGAGCAAAAGGCAATCTTAGGCGATGACATTGCCACGATTAAAACTGTCGTGTGCAGCACATCTCAGGATGAGCCGCAGAGCGCTGAATGTGAGGCGTTGGGAATTGAAGGCTACCCAACCTGGATTGTGAATGGCAACATGCTCAAAGGAGTGCAGACCATTGACCAGCTTAAACTTGGATCTGGCTGTTAGTTTTATTAGTTAACTTTTTATATTCGTTCTCTTAGAATTGCGTATAAATGATCCTAAAAGAGGTGTTCTCATGAGAAAGTCCATTATTCTATTCAGTTTGTTCACAACCATTCTTTTCTTGCTTGTCGCATGCCAAGGTTCGATTTATTCCCGGACTGCGGGAATGGCGTTCTATCCAGAAGCATCAGCGTCCTCAGAAGCTTGTTATTGCACTGCCATTTATGATCCCGTTTGTGGTGTGGATGGAATAACATATTCCAATAGATGTCAGGCAGGGTGTGCTGGTATTGCTGTGGCGTATGAAGGAGAATGTCAGGTAAACAGCCCACCAGAGCTTTCGGAATTATTGTTCCAAGATGCAATTCCTTTTGATTCACAAAACACCTTTACCGAGATTGAAATAAATAAGCCATTTAAGCTCTATATGAACGTCATCAATGGTCCTCCCCTTCATTATGTTGGATATACTCTGCAGGATTCATGCACCTTTACAAACACCCAGCCTGATCCATATTTTGGTGGCCAATTTGTTGACGGTTCGAAAACGACAAAAATATATAAAAATAGCGCGAACCACAATGTAGCCTTTCTGTCATTTAACTGTGCTATCCCTGGAACCTTTGAGTTCTCTGCAAGACTAAAAGATGCGTCAGGAACAGTCCTCGCAACACAGTATAACTATCTCAACGTCCATACACCGGCTACCTGTCCGTATAGTTGCGGTAATCACATTGAGGACACCGTCATTGATGGACAAACTATGACGTATGAAATCAATGAATACCTGATCGATATTAGAGCATATGCAACACCGGCATTACGACAGTCATTAATCTGGGTCAATGATGAGAAGATCGTATTAGACGTTGGACAGTGTAAAAGAGTACCTCCCGCTTATGGCGAAGATGTTCAAAAACTGGTTATCTGCCTCATAGAGGTCATTGCAGACGAAGTTGGAAATAGTGGAGGGGATCTAACATGGTTCGTACTTGGCGCCTGCAATGATGATCTCAGTCAGTGCATTGAACCAATACAACCGGTAGTATGTGGAAACGGAGTAGTTGAGGTAGGAGAAGAATGTGATCTTGGAGCAGCAAATGGTCCAGACAGCAGCTGCGACAGAACTTGCCTTGAGATTCCCAATGGTTGCAAGAACAAAGTATGCGGAGGAGATCTCACGTGTTGGGGCACTACGGGGCGGTGCGGGTGTTATATGGCACCATATCAAACACTTTGTGCTGACGGAGTAACGTGCGCCGTGAACGTGGCATCATGTCCAAATGCAAAGGATATTTGCGATGCGAAAGGAATGTCTCTGTTTAAAATTCCTTCCAGTAATCCGGCAGGTCTTACTTGCAATTACATAACTGGAGTAATAGAGTGTGCACCCCCTCGGTCATGGCTTTGTGAGGATGGTTCATGTAAGAGTTCCATTGATCAGTGCACGAACGGTGCAGAATGCACAGCAACAACATGCGATGGAAGCCTCGCTTGCTATATTAACGCAGGCTCATGCAAGTGTCCGGAGGGTAAATTTAGATGTCTTAACAACCAATGTCTAACTAATTTAGATAGCTGCCCCCTTTGTGCGAATCCTGTTGCAGAGGTTTGTGGTGACAGCATAGACAATAATTGTAATGGAATTGTTGACGATGGCTCAACTGAAGTGTGTGACAATAAAGACAATGACTGTGACGGTCTTATTGATGAGGGTGTGAAGAATGCCTGTGGCACTTGTGGAACTGTTCCATCAGAGTGGTGCGATCATATAGACAACGATTGTGATGGTTTGATAGATGAAGTGTGCACCGCAACTGATTTAAAAATTACTGGCGCGTTTTATGTACCCGTCAATGGAACCATTCCAGCCTTTCATAAGTTCATAGCATACAATTATGGAAGTTACGATACTGGGTACTTTCAATACGGCTACTCGATTGCGGGAGCACCGTATATCGTTCCAATTGGTGCTACAATGCGTTTTTATGGTAAGTATTCAGAGGAGAGAAGGATATATGGACTTCCCACTAATGCAATGATTACGTTCAAGGTGGACGTAGTTGCAGGTGAAGATGGAAGTTCCACCGGGGTTGTTGTGGAAAGTGATGAAACAAATAACTTCAAAGTGTTTACACAATAATTTCTTTTTTTCTTTTAATTTCTTATCTTATTCAATTTCACCATTTCTTCTGTCGTCAAAGTTTTAACTCTGTCTTGGTTCTTAAAATGAGCATCATTGGACTATAATACGGAGTGCTCAATGCTCATCGCTAGCGCCAAGAATACAACATCATCAGGATCAATCTTGCCAAGCAGCGCATTTGCCCCTTTCAGGCTTTGTGAAAACCGTTCTTCGGGAATTAAGCTGATCTGTTTCAGAAGGAGATTCAGTAGGATATCATGCGCTTTTTCATTCATTCCTGACTTCTGAAGAATGAGCTCTTTGTATTTTCTCACTTCGTGAAAAGCAAGTTCTGGATAATAAAAAACAGCCCTGATTGAGCAAGAATCTTCCGCGTAATCGAATCTCTAATCAACGCGGAAATCAATACATTTGAATCTATTACAACAATCATTTAAGCCCTAATCT
>CAZHJH010000114.1:1470-4168 GCA_964533475.1 uncultured Methanosarcinales archaeon | reverse complement strand
GTAATAGCAGGATACTCCCCCGCAGAGCCCACAATCAGGATCGTTAGTTGGGGGTATTGGATTGCTAGGATTATAACAGACACCAGAGCAAGTTGCCGTATCCACCGCCCCTTCAATAATCCCCTGAAACTCTTTCTTGCAATTGTGCAAAATTTCTTTTTTAATTTTGTATCCTATATCCTCTCCTGCATCAAGAAGCTGCCCTGCGTTGCCGTAAAAATTCCAAACCAAAAGCGGATCGTCTTGCTTAATTATCAGATCATTCTCTCCTGCAAAAGTTCCTTCAACGATTCTATTATCTGGGGCGGGATAAATACTATTTCTAGCAGTCGGAATAATAGCCGCATCATTTGAGAAGAAAAACCGGTCACTTCCAATCTCATCACTCAATTGCTCATTCAACGCACTCAACGCACATTTCGGTATTTTTTCCCAATATTTTAGTCTTGTAAGCGTTCCCTCAGGATCTATGTTGATGCGAACCGTTGTCATCCCTGTCGTTTCATCATATTCAAACGTTCTCTCAATTTTTACTCTGTCTTGCTCATCAAATATTTTATCGCATTCCGCTTGTAATTGAGTTGCAGAAACCTCTTCAGGGCGAATTCCTTGTTTAGCTGCCATAATCTCTCTCACTATGTCACAAAAATCCTTCTTTGTTAATTCCACATTCACTTCATCCACAAATGTGCAGTCATAGAGACTATTCTCAGACTCGTCTGTATGCCTGAATATCGCAAACTGCCCTTTGCCTTCTATCTTCGCCTGCAATCTTCCTTCATGCACGGCATAGCATTCAAAGTACGGCCATGAAATGTCAATTTCGCCAATGTCAAAACTGCTCACAATGGCGCCTTTCCTCATCATGAACACATCATCGCCCATGCCGGACTCAATATTGTCCTGGATCAAAGGATACTGCGCAAATGAGGAAGAAATCTCCTTCTTGGAATCAATAAGATACACTGTATCCACGCCACAGGGCACATTATACGTTTTAATCTGCTGATCGCCTCTTTTAAGCCCGACAACCTTCGTGTCATGCTTCAAATCCCCGGAAAACACCTGCAATTCTGTTTTACACCCAGCATTCTTGAAATCATAATACATCTTAAACCCAAACACGATGATTAAGCCAACGATGACTAAGACAATAATAAACGCGAACTGCTCACCCTCGATTTGCGCTTTTTTCAATTTGATAATTTTTCTTATCATGTGATATCTTTTCTTATCAGTTGATACTTTGTATTATCACTTTCTACTTAGGGTTATTTCCCTCAACAATCTTCCAAACTTCCTATACCCTGAGAATTTATTGAAATGCCCTGCGCCTCTGACAACGGTAACGGATGCGCCGAGTTTTTTAGCCAATGTTTCCGCCTTCCTCAAAGGAACATACGGATCATTATTCGAGTGCAAAAGAGTGAAACGACCGCAATGCTTTCGTATCTTCTCCCAGTCAAAGGATTTTGAAACAAATGTTCGGTTTACCTCATCAAACTTATTATGCAATAAGCCCGTAAACCCCGAAACAAAAAACGCAGACTTTACTTTCTTCCGCTCAAGCACATCAAGCAAAAACGCGCATCCCAAGCTATGGCCTATGACAATCGAATCGGGCTTTATCTTTTTCTCGTACCTTCTGAACTTTCTTCTCCACGACTGCAGCGACTGGTTTGGAGGTTTGGGCAATCGGCGAACGTAAACACGATATCCTAAACGCTCAAGCTCTCCGCGGAGCCATGGATACCAATTCTCCTTGGGGCTTCCATACGAGCCGTGGATTATGAAAACGCGCTGCGCATTCCTCTTCAGCCTGCTCTTGATACGGCCGGGAATTCTTTTAATCCTTTGCGGGATCTCCTGAACCGCCTCGCTTTTCCTGAAGTGCCATAATAAACCGAGCGCGCCTATGACGATCGCGCTGTCCGCGATATTAAACGTCGGCCAATGGCTGCCCATGAGGGAAAAATCAAAAAAATCGGTCACATGCTGAAACGCAAACCGGTCAATCATATTGCCAATCGTGCCACCGAGAATAAGCGCCGTTGCGAGCAGTGTTGTCCTCTCCTTTATCGCCTCATCAAAGTAATACAAAATAAAACCCAGGACAATGACAGAAATCCACGCAAGCATCAATGTCCATTCCTTGAACAAGCCAAAACCGGCTCCCGTATTCTGCACATACCATAACGAGAAAAAGCCGTTAACAATGGGGATTGTCTGCCCGGGGATCAAAGAAGCCCGGACAACATGCTTCGTCCATTGGTCAACGATCAGAATCAATACTGCAATTCCAAAGAATTGGAAGCCGCGATAGTCTCTCATCAGAGTATAAAGAACTCAGCGGTTTAAATATGTTTCTTGTTAGTGCCTTCCACAGCACAGCTTCTGTCCTGTAATAGGAACTTACACGTTGCTCAACACAAGAATTTATAAATGCGAAGAGGGTGTGCTTACGATTTATGAATTTGTACTCTAAACTTTTTTTGTTTGGACAATTTGGATGCACGACCATACCCGCTACCGAGCCTACAGGACAAGCGATGATGGACTCTGACAAATGTTCCTCATGGGTTCGTAACTATTTTAGGCCATTTACAAACGAGGATCTTCTCGACATAGTTGAGGATTATCCGAATAACCCCCATATCAAACGCTTGAAGGAAGAAGGCCAGCCGAATAATGGACCAGG
>CAZHJH010000114.1:0-1460 GCA_964533475.1 uncultured Methanosarcinales archaeon | reverse complement strand
TTGAGGAATATAGAAATGATGAACAGGCCTATTGGGAGCTCGCGGAGCGCCATAGAGGTCTTCGGCTCGCCATCCCCTGGCGCAGGGATCCTGATCATAATGAGAACGTTGATGCGCTCGATGAGCTTATCGGAGGAGTCTCAGGATATAAACGCCGGGGAATCACCGCAATGGATAATTTTACGGGCACAACAGTAACCGCGGCTGGAATCGCATGGATCGTTTGCTGTGGGATACTCAAAGGCCTTGACAGTATGCTTCCTGAGCTCGGATCATTTGAGCCAGCGTTTCACTGGGTTCAGAATTATGCGCCTGTTTTTTTCACACTCAGCCTCGCTCCCGTCTATGGCATGTTAACGCATATGTTCAGAAGACATGTCAGTCCTGACGCCCTAGTCCGCGCGCGGACTTTAGATGACCATTTTGGGCAGGTTTATTGAATTTCTCAGGATCAGATTACCATCTTCTTGAATAGCTGGGCTGCTGCTCTCGCATCGCAATTCTCTCAATATTCATAAGACGCTGATTAATGCTTTCCAAACTTGCCTGCAGGGCATCCATTTTTGAGGATAGGATTTCAATGTTTTTTCCGATGATGAGGGTATCTTGATTAGGATATGATTGTTGCGGATAAGCGGGCTGAGCGAAACTAGGCTGCAATTGCGGCGTCATGAATGGTCTGGGCTCCTGGAACGGCTCAATGCGGTCAAGACCCAAACCTGACTGCGTGTTCTGTCCGTACCGCGGCTGGCCAAACGGGTCATTCACGCCTGGAATGCTCGTGTCCGTTGGATTAAAATCCGTCGGAAGCTCAGGAAGCCCTGAATCCTTCTTCCAGAACATCAGCTTGTCCATGAAACCCATGACCACACCTCTTTTTCAATATAGCTACGGAAACCACTATTTAAAGGTTACGAGCGAAGTTAAGATGAATGAATCGTTTGTTAGAAGGCAACAACAAGAATGGCTTCGGACGACCTCATTGCATTCGGCCTCCTCGGGACTCCGGAGGTTATGGAAATCGCAAATTTCCAGAACTTCTGGAAACCCTTCAGGTTTCCATAAGAGCCAACCCTCCCCTCGGCCTCGCCATTGTTGTTGCTATACGGCGCCAGAACTGGAGTTGAAGTCCGCCGCCTGCAACCGGCGCCGCGGTGACCACATTTAGAGGGTTTTGTAGTCATCTCTATAGATAGCAAATCCATGAAATCGATAATGAGAGTGTTAGTATTACAAACATATAAGGAGTATTTAGCATTATTTGTTAGTATCATTAACACGTTATCACTACTAACCATAAAGCTTAAATATTACCCTATGGTTATTATAGCTAACATGACCTCAAAGCAGCACATTCTGACATTCAAGCGCTCTGCTGATGCAGTATACGCTATGGGGGACTTTACAAGCGCCACGATTCTGTACTTTAAAACGCTCTTTGCGCTCCATGATTATCTCTT
>CAZHJH010000113.1:0-4198 GCA_964533475.1 uncultured Methanosarcinales archaeon | reverse complement strand
AGCTTATTAAGCAATCATACGTGCCTGCAAGTGAAACAATCCTTGCATTTCCCGTCTCAACTTTTGTTACAAATCCCCGTCCATATCCCCGATCCAGCGCGGCATCAATCATGTGCGCATGCTTGTCTATGCCATCTACTACAAATCCCGCGTCAATAAACAACCCTCCTGATAACCCTGATCCGCATCCCACATCAATAATGCGCTCATACCCCTCAAGATGCGGCAGCGTGTTCATAAATAGAACTTGAGGAGCCTGCCACACGAGTTTCTCCGCTGCTTTTTCATATGTTGGAGCATCCAACCATTCACATGTTCCCATCACGATCGCAAGCACGCGCTGCTTTTTAAAACCAGCACTCCCTATTTCAAAATCCCAAACCTTTAAATACCATACCTGTGTCAGCAATCCGCAGCGTGGGCCCATGGTCTAGTTGGTTATGACATCACCTCGACATATCCGACGTTTTCGGAGGATATTCCGAAAACCGAAGATTTTCGATACGGTGAAGGTCGCCGGTTCGAATTCGCGCCGAGCGTGTCTCGCGCATTGAAAGTCCGGCTGGGCCCATTCAATAAAGAGGTGGAATGTTTGGCAAGGGAGCTTAAGTACAAGCCGTACTTTTTCCTTACGATTCTTGCTCTTGTCATAGTGCTTTCGTTCCTCGTTGTGAAGCCATTTCTCGTGAGCATTCTCACCGCGGGCGTGCTCGCGTACATTGCGTATCCGTTGTATCAATTCCTCGCGCGGAAACTCTCTTCGAAAAACGTTGCAGCCAGCATCGTCATTGTGCTTCTCATCCTGGTCATCCTCTCTCCCATTTTAATTATCCTGGGATCTCTGCCCACGGCGTTTGACGGCGTTCGGGCGCTTCAGGATGTGCTTCGCGACACGTCTCTCAAAGATACCTGCGGGGCAAAAACTTCAATGCTGTGTTCCGTGTACGAGCGTACCCTCTTGCTCCTCAGTGATCCTGAGGTGAATGCGGCGATTGGCGCGGTTCCCGAAAAAATCTTTATTGGCATCTTTTCGGCCACAAGCAACATCATCACGGCGCTTCCCGTTTTTTTCCTCAATCTTTTCATCATGTTTTTCTTTACGTTTTATCTTCTGAGGGACGGTGACCGGTTCATAAAGCACGTGCTCCCGCTCATTCCCCTGAAAGGAAGCCATAAGAGAAATATTCTGAACAAGTTCTCTGAAGTCACGTATGCGGTATTATATGGTCATGTGCTCATTGCGTTGATTCAGGCGATCGTCGCTGTGATCGGATATTACCTCTTCGGATTCAAAGCGCTCGTACTCTTAGGAGCGCTCACGTTTGTCTGTGCATTGATTCCTGTATTAGGGACGTTCATTGTCTGGGGGCCCCTCGCGCTTACGCGAATTCTCAGCGGAATGGCTGTTGACAATCAATCCATTGTCACGCAGGGCATTGGACTGCTCCTGTGGGGAATGCTTGTGAGTGTCATTGACAACATTCTCAAGCCAAAAATCATCGGTGATCGGACAAATGTCCATCCCGCGGTAATCCTCATTGGATTGATTGGGGGCTTAATGTTTTTTGGCATGGCGGGCGTTGTCCTCGGGCCTTTGGTTCTTGCGCTGCTCATCGTCGTATTGGAAATTTATAGGAAGGAGAAACATGCGCTTTAAATGCAAAGATTTGAACATTGCAACTGGGGGGACGCAGGTAATTACGCTGCATCACGATGATGCGGCGAAGATGGATCTCTTTGCGCTTGACAGAGTGAATGTGAAGAATGGCAACAAGGAGACGATCGCGATCGTGAATCTCGCGGAGAATCATCACACCATTCCTGCAGGACATCTTGGGGTGTATGAGGAAGTCATCGCCAAGTTAAAGCTTAAGCCAGATGATGTTGTTGATGTAAGCCTTGCGACGAAACCCGAGTCCCTCAGCTATATCAAAGCAAAGCTTGACGGCAAACGCTTAAAGGATAAGGAAATGAACGCGATTGTACGAGACATTGTTGATAATAATCTCAGCGAAACCGAGATCACATTCTTCGTTGCCGCTTGTTATAAATATGATCTCACGGATGATGAAATATATTATCTGACGAAGGCTATTGCGCAGAACGGTGAACAGCTCAGACTCAAAAATGGCCCTGTTCTCGACAAGCACTGTTCAGGGGGAGTTCCGGGAAACCGGACGACGATGATTGTTGTTCCCATCCTGGCGGCCGCGGGATATACAATGCCCAAGACGAGTTCGCGGGCGATCACAAGCCCTGCAGGAACCGCTGACACAATGGAAGTGCTCGCTCCCGTATCCCTAAATGTCAAAAGGATCAAGGAGATTGTGGAAAAAACAAAAGCGTGTATGGTCTGGGGCGGCGGCACAGGAATCGCCGGCGCGGATGACAAGATGATCCGTATACGAAACCCGTTGAGCCTTGATCCTTGGGGTTTGCTCGTCTCGAGCATTCTTGCAAAAAAGAAGGCGGTCGGCGCAACGCACTTGCTCGCTGACCTGCCCATTGGGCATGACACGAAGATTCGTACGCATCGAGAGGCGCGGATTCTCAGGCGAAAATTCACCACAATCGGCCAGCGGCTCGGCATCAGCGTGCGCGTCATCCTCAGCGATGGAAATCAGCCGATCGGCCGCGGTTTAGGCCCGTTGCTTGAAGCTCGAGATGTGCTCTGGGTATTGAAGCGAGATCCGAGAGCTCCTCAGGACCTGAGAAAAAAATCGTTGTACATGGCTTCCGTACTCTTCGAGATGCTCTGTGAGGAGGAGCCCAAGCGAAAAGCGCTTGACATGCTCGACACGGGGCTCGCATACAAGAAAATGAATGAGATCATCCTTGCGCAGGGCGGAAAGCTGGTTCATCCCGAGGATCTCAAGCTCGCTGAGCATCATCATCATGTGAAATCAAAGCAGGAAGGCAAAGTCAGGCATATTAACAATCGGATTATCAACAAGATTTGCAGGATTGCAGGCGCTCCGAAGAGCAAAAAGGCAGGGATGTATCTCTATAAGCATGTACATGATGAGGTCGACAAGAACGAAACAATTTTCACGATTTATGCGGAGAGCACAGAACGCCTGAGGCAGGCTGTCGCAGTTGCCAAAGCAATGAATCCATACACGATTCAGTGAACCTTTCTCAGGCAGTGATCACCGGATTCTAAGAGAATGCGTTGAATAGCGCGGTAATTCCGCCCTGCTTTCCTGTGATATTTTGGACGCAATGGGTATTTCATCTTCCATACAAATCGCGCGAGGTATGTTCTCCAAAGGATTTCGCGCAGTGAGTCCTGATCAGGAACACTCTCACTCCAACTCGGATATTCTTGCGCTCGTTCGACGGCCTGGCCCCAGCTCATGTACTCTGGCACCTCAGTAAGCGATCGCTCGTAGACTTGAGGATTCCAGTCAAGCGGCATGACATCATGGAGGATGCGGGGCTCATGAACCTCCCCTGATTCACGGGGCAGGAAAACAGCTTCTTGATATGCTGCCATGAGGGACGTAAGATCTTCACGGAGATAATTTCTGAAACGCTTGGACCTTCCTGACTGCATAGCTTGGAAGAGCTTGCGGATGGACATTCTGTTGCCCGTGTCCGGGTCGAGCTGTTCACGGGCGTTACGATATGTTCTCCCAATGGCAATTCGTGCACCTTCATGCAAGGAGCGGACAGTCATTGTTTCTCCATTTCCGAGCATGTCATCCATGGTCAAAACGCCGGAGCCCCTAATATGAACCGTTATATCATCAATATGGAGTGTGACAGGGCTAGCACAAAAATACCCCCCTGCAAGATCTGCCTGCACATCTATTCCTGTCCGGTTGAGCGCTTGCAGCACGCAAGGGAGCACAAAACGCTCATTCAATGGATAATTCGTTTTTTCCGCTAGCGTATAGAGGCGCTCTCCGAGATACTCTCGGATGCGCGTATGAACGGAATGTCCTTGATCGTCTTCAGGTCTGAGAGGCATGATTTCGAGAGTATCGAACTGTTTTTAAGGATTGTGGAAATCGAAAGAGTGAGCCCGCTAGGTCTGTGTACTGGTTTTTTAAACGCCCGTGCACTTTCCTCGGCAATGATACTGAAAGGTCAAGACGCCCCATTACTCTTCAAAAAATGGCAGCCTCTTGAGCTCGAGGATTTTTAGAGCGAGCGTAGCGAGCTAGGGTTTAAACCCCCGCCCTTTAGGGCGTTT
>CAZHJH010000112.1:0-4204 GCA_964533475.1 uncultured Methanosarcinales archaeon | reverse complement strand
ATCCTAAATCTTCCCTATATATATATATATATATCGGAAGTGATGAGGTAATTTCTGAAAGTGCAGTACCCTTCATTTTCCCGCAGCATTTAAATATCCGTGATGTCCAAAACGGGATATGCCTGCCATTCTCGCTGTTGATCAGGACATTCGCATTCTGGAAGACATGAAGAGGGTCTTAACACCGTTGCCCGCAGTCGTCACTATAGCAATGAAGGGCGAGGATGCAATTGCGTTTCTCAAGACCGGAAAATTCGACATGCTCATCTCGGCGATTGACACGGGCGATATCGACGGGCTGCAGCTTATCCAGGAAGCGAAGAAGCGGTTCATGGCAACAATGGTCGTGAGCGCGAGGAATGATGAGGACACGATCGGCATGATCACCGCGTATTATAAACCCGACCGCTACTTGACAAAGCCGTTGAATGAGGATGTGCTCCTGCACACGGTTCAGGAGCTGTTGAAAACAGGAGCCTTGCCCGCTGCATTGCGCGAATCAGTCTTGAATGAGCTCTCCGCTCACTTTCCTGGAGGCATCGCTGTGTTGAACTCCGAGTGCGATATCCTCTGGGTGAATGAGTATTTGGAAAGCAAGGGATTTTTATTGAGGAATGTGTATGGGCAAAAATCGCATTTCGCGTTTGAGCACAGGCATTCTCCGCAGGAGCCTACGATCAAGGCATTGCAAACAGGCAAAACACACTCCGGAGCGCACAAAGGGGAGGATCAGCACACATACTCTTTAACATCTATTCCTCTCGTTGTTGATGGAAAAGTGAAGTACCTTGTTGAAGTGACGCTCGACCTCTCAGCGATGAGCCAATAGACTTATTTTATAAGATTAGCACACTTGTTATATAAGATTAAATGAGAATAAATAATTATATAGTAAGTAATAAAACTTATTTAATAAGATTCATTCTAAGAATTGGTTAAATTTATATACTAATATACTTATTTGATAAGAATACTTACTTATTAAGTAAATACATTGAAACCAGGGAACGCAGCGAGGAAACACGAAACAGCAACCCCTCAACTAGACACCGTGCTCGCTGCGTTTCTCAAGCACCTTCGGGAGCAGCATAACCTTTCTGACGAACAAATAAATACGCTATTTGAGCAAAAAACTTCCATTCCCGTTTCTGCATTTTCCTCGCTCCTCAGCACGCTGGAAACCGTTGTGAAGTATCTCAAGGAAAACAAGCGTCTGAGAAATGGCGAAATCGCAACGCTCCTCAATAGAGATCCAAGAACAATCTGGTCAACGTACCACAATGCCCTTAAAAAATTTCCTTCTTCGCTGATTATCGCGCAAACGCCTTACCATCTTCCCGCGGATGTTTTTCAAGACCGCCGTAAATCCGCACTGGAAGCAGTCATCATGCATCTCAAAGAACATTACAACCTCAGCCTGCATGAAATAGCCGTGCTGCTCAAGCGTGATGACAGCACCATTTGGATCACCGCGCACAGGAAAAAATGAAACGCAAAGCAACATTAGGGTATAAGGCAGTGTTTTTCCTAGCTGTGCTCTTACTGCTCAGCATTTCGCTGACAGGGCTCTTCCTTGTGAGGACATACACCGGATACCTCGGTCTTTCCCTCAATGCGTCTGCAGGAACGATTAGCACCGTGCTCATCACATACACCGCCGCAACAACGTATTGGTCAGGCGCCGGCGGATTATTCAGTTTAAACCTAAACAGTGACCTCCCTGCCATCACGATTAACGCAACGAAATCGAATATTACTATGAGAAATATGACGTTTGACTGCTTTGGGGGAACGGGAAATGATATATACTTTTCAACCACCTGGCACGAAAATATCTCATATCCTGTTGTTGCGGCAACGATAGCAGATGTAATTAGTTATATTGGTACGCTCGACACCTCATTGAGCGCTCCAAATAATACGCTCACAAGAAATATCACGGTCAATTTTGGTGGAACTTCAATAACCACAGTCGGCACGTACACGAAGCAGAAAAACCAGCCAGAATCTACGGACTTTGACCTGTTCGTGCTGAAAGACAATCTCGGGCGTCTGTTGTGGGGAACACACGTGAATGCCCTCGCTACAGGATTTAACGGGCAGTTGTTTAATTATCAGGTCATGCTTCCCATCCCCGCAAACGCAACGATTGTACAATACTATGCATACGGAGATCCTCTTTCAGATCCATTCGGCAATTGCACCGTCGTGAAGAATGTCGTTGTGGATGGATATGTTCTCGATAATCAAACGGGGCTTCCACTGGAGAATGTGAGCGTTAAGGTTGGGGGAGCATGGTCGAGTATCACGAATTCTGCCGGATTTTACAGTCTCATCGCCCAGGAGGGCACGCACTTCCTCATCGGAGAAGCTAGTGGTTATCTGGATTACATTGACAGTGTCACACTCACATTTGGAACACCATTGCACTATAACTTCTCTATGATTCCAACACTCGGGCAGGAACCACCATCCGGATATGGATTTATAAGAGGAGTCGTGCGCGACAACGACACGCAGCTTCCCATCCAGAATGTTTCCATTCAGGTAGGAGGTCTGACACAGGTAACTGATGCGAATGGCAATTATACGATCGTCGCGCCAAATGGAAACAATACGCTTGTCGCATTAAGAACCGGGTATAATACGCATGTTGACTCCGTAACTGTAACAACGCTGCAATACACAACCCACAACATAAATCTGACGAGGCTCCCGACTGAAGCAGGCCTCAACGGAACGCTCACAGGATTTGTCAAGGACACTTCAGGAGTAGCAATTGGAAACGTGAGCGTCTACGTAAATGATATTATCGGAAGCACAAACACAGTTGGAAATTATAGTTTGAGCCTCTCCACAGGGACGTACTGGGTCGTATTCCTGAAGCAAGGATATTTCCTCAATGCAACACAGGTATTCATTAACGTTAGTCAGACAACGTATCTCAATATAACGTTAGTTACTTTTGCAGCTCCCGGTTTGGGCCCGGGCTTAGGTCCTGGCCTCGGCCCAGGTGTGGGTCCTGGCCTCGGCCCAGGATTAGGCCCAGGCCAGGGAGCGAATGCCGTTGAGGAAGAACCGAGGGCGCTTGAGATCTATACGTCCCTAGATGCAATCAAGAAAAAGGTTCGCCAAGGGTCATTCGCTGAGGAGAGTATGACTATTTACAACTTCAAGAATATTCCTACACATCTTACTTTTTCCGTGTCAGGAAGCGTTGCTCCATATGTCAAACTCAGCATGGAAGACGCAATTATCCAGCCTAACGCAAGTGCAAAGCTCAACATCCGTCTCTTAGGCGATGGCGTTCCGGGCCTCTATACGGGTATTCTCAAACTCGACGGAGACTTCCAGGCGCTTGTTCCCATAGAGCTTACAATCATTAAAGAGGGTAAAATCCCTGTGGAGGCCTTAATCATTAAGATTGACACGCTACAGCAGGAAGCATATCGCGGCCAGGAATTCCGCTACAAGGTCGATTTAATCAATTTGTTATCTGGCACCGAATTTGATGTCCATCTTAATTTTACACTCTACGATGTTAATAGGACAACGATCATTCCCCTAGGGGAGCAGACAACGTCCGTGCCAACGTTCATCTCCATCATAAGAAAGGCAGCGCTCCCTTCGGACGTCCCGTTAGGAGATTATATCCTCGCAGTTGATGCGAAGTATGTTGGCTTCAGCGCAAATGCTAACACGCTGTTCTTCATCAAGGATCCATTTTACAAATATAATGTGTTTGGCATTTTTCCTGTCTGGATGCTCTCGCTCATTATGGCGCTCTTCTCAACCGGATTTTTCACGTACTTAATCATTAAACGCCAGCAGGAGAAGAAGAAGCGGTTTCATGTGAAAGTGGATTACAAACTCATCCCCACCGAGGGTGAGAGGAGCATCTTCATCGGCTACATCGCCGAAACCAAACACAAATGCTACCTCGACATGGACAACCTCACCGTCCACTCAATCGTCGCCGGAAGCACCGGAGGTGGAAAATCAATCGCGGCACAAGACATCGTCGAAGAATGCCTCCTCAAAGGAGCAACCGTAGCCGTCTTCGACCCCACCGCACAATGGTCGGGTATGTTAAGAAAACTGCAAGACAAAAAATTCTTAGCACTCTACCCCAACTTCAACATGGACCCCAAAAAAGACCCGAAAGCATTCCCCGGAAACATCAAAGCCATCAAAGACCACCGCG
>CAZHJH010000111.1:0-4242 GCA_964533475.1 uncultured Methanosarcinales archaeon | reverse complement strand
AAGAGAAAGCATGGAGCACGCAAAAACATTCTTTAAGCATATGTATGCGGTGCTGGGATAATATGTTTGTCTCGAGGTTATTGATTACAGAAAGCCAGGACAGTATCAAAAATGGTATTTGTACGTTTCGGGAGATCTCCAAGTCAATAAGCCGATAGGAGTTACCTCTGGTGCTCTTGCAATAGCCGCTGCCTGGTCCCACATATCCATATTTTTTCGCTGCGTCCATTCCCACTCCATAACATCCCAGTGTCGCATGGATATCCCATCACTGTATATAGGATAGCATCCCTGGAGCAGCATCGCATATGCAAACGCTCTCCTCCCCTCAAAAACCATGTCAGAATTATCACTAGCTGCCATCAGTGTTTGTAAATGCACCACTCTTGAAACGCGTAATGCTTCCCTTAAGACTGGATCTTCTTCCGCAATTTCAGCCAAACATGATGAATTTGCCATGAACGATGAAAGTACATGAGAATTTAAATACCTTGCTATTTCAGCTTGCAATCCTCTCCGTCTCTCTCGCGATCATCCATTCTTCATTCGCGGGAATGACAAACACCCGGACTTTGGATCCTTTCCCCGTTATTTCCATCGCGTTTTTCCTGTTCTTCGCAGCATCAATCTTTATTCCGAGAACTTTCAGTTCAGAACAAGCCCTTTCACGCACGTAAAACGCCTTTTCACCAATGCCTGCCGTAAAAACCAGCGCATCTACGCTTGGAAGGATCGAGAAATACGCTCCAATGTGTTTTGCAAGGATGTAGGAGTAAAGATCAAGGGCGCGTAAACACTTCCTGTCGCCTTTGACAGCTTTCTCATGGACAATGCGCATGTCTGAGTATCCTGAGATTCCTTTTAATCCGCTCTCCTTGTTCAGGATGTTCACGATCTCCGCGTTTGTTTTCCTGAGTTTTACAGACAGGTATCCTATAATCCCGGGATCAACATCTCCTGAGCGTGTTCCCATCATTAAGCCTTCAAGAGGAGTAAATCCCATGGATGTATCCACAGATTTTCCGTTAAGAATGCTTGTAATGCTTGCCCCGTTGCCTAAATGGCACGACACGATATTGCATGGTTTCTTCAGAATCTCACGGACTTTTAACGCCATATACTGGTGATTGATTCCGTGAAATCCGTATTTGCGGATGTGCTGCCTCTTATAATAGTCATACGGGATCGCGTAGAGGTACGCGTGCTCTGGTATTGTTTGATGGAATGCCGTGTCGAAGACAGCAACCTGAGGAATATGAGGTAGCATTTTCACGCATGCCTGAATGCCCGCGAGATTTGCCGGATTATGCAAGGGAGCAAGCTCGCATAATTCGCTTATATGCCGAATGACATTCGGCGTGATTATAGTTGCGTCCTGATAGAACTCTCCCCCATGCACGACGCGATGCCCTATCGCCTTAATTTTTCCCTGAGTATGCACTCTGTCAACGATTTTCTGAATCGCGTCCTCATGAGAAATAACCGGAGTAATGGTTTGCGTTCCAATCGTTAACACGCTGTTCGGCAGTCCAATAGCGTCTGCCATGCCTTCAATGATGATTCTATCTCCGCGAAACACTTTGAATTTCACGGAAGAGCTTCCGCAGTTCAATACGAGAATGCTCATCGCGCCTGCACCGCGAGAATGGTTGCAACATGAACAACCTCCTCAACAGTACACCCCCGGCTTAAATCGCTCACGGGCTTTGGTATACCCTGCACAATCGGCCCAATCGCGAGGTACGCTCCAAAATACTCCACGAGCTTATACCCTATATTGCCCGCGTCAAGGTCTGGAAAAATAAACACGTTCGCGTTTCCCGCTACTTTGCTTCCCGGGCATTTCTTCTTCGCGACGTCTTTTGAGAACGCTGCATCGAGCTGCAATTCTCCGTCTATGAGGAGATCCGGCCTGTTTTTCTGCGCGATTCTTGTCGCTTCCTGGACTTTCTTCACGTCCTCGCTTGACCCTGAGCCTTTCGTGGATGAGGAAAGCATCGCGATTCTTGGAACGAGCCCGAATTTTTTAGCTGTGTCACCCGTTACTGCCGCGGTTTCGGCGAGGGTTTGCGCGTCTGGATTCTCATTCAGCGCGCAGTCCGAGAACACGCGGATGTCTTTGTTTTTGACCATTAAAAAATATGTTGACGCGCGGTTCACACCCTCCACGGGCTTAAGGATTTGGAGCGCAGGCCTTAATGTTTCTGCCGTGCTGTGTGCTGCCCCAGACACAAGCCCATCAGCTTTTCCAAGGTACACAAGCATCATGCCGTAATAGATCGGCTCGAGCAATTGCTTTTTCGCCTGCTCAGGCGTCATCCCTTTGGCTTTTCTAAGCTGGTACAGCCGGTCAGCGATGTTTTCAAAGTTTGAGGAATCCCGCGGATTGATGACTTCAACGCCCTGCAGTGAGACTCTGAGCTTTTTCGCGAGCCTAAGTACGTCGTTTTCATTGCCAATGATAATGGGAGTCAGTATTTTGTTTTTCGCGAGTATTGAAGCCGCTTTGATAATGCGTTCGTCTTCCGCTTCAGGCAGTACAATGCGTTTTTTCGCGGCCTTCGCTTTTATCCGCAACGACGCGAGGAATGGGGGGAGCATGGAGAAATTTCAAAGGTCAAAGTATATAAACCTTGTTCTCCTTATGCGCGGAATGACGACCGTCCTTTGCTTCGGCACTTTTGACAATCTTCATCCCGGGCATGAGTTTTATTTGAAAGCTGCGAGGCAGCACGGAGACCGTCTCGTTGTGATTGTCTCCCGAGATGAGACCGTAAGGAGTGTGAAGGGTAAGCTGCCAATTCAAACTGAGCGCGAACGCCTCGGAGCCGTGAGCAATCTTTCGTATGTTGATGAAGCGAAACTTGGGTATACCGGTGATAAGATGCGCGTCGTTCAGGAAGTTAATCCGGATGTGATTTGTCTGGGGTATGACCAGACATCGTTTGTGGATGAGCTGAAGCGCTACCTCCGCGAGCGGAGGGAGGAGATCACCGTTGTGAGAATCCCGTCGCACCATCCCGAAGAGTACAAGTCCTCTCGTATGCAGAACAATCTTTATAAACAAGCTGCTGTAACCAAGAGCATGGACATCTATCAGGAATCCTTAGAAATGCATGCAAAGCATAAAGGCAAGATTGAAGTCATTTCCAAAGTGAAAGTTGAGGATAAAAAAGATCTCTCCCTTGCGTACACTCCCGGAGTCGCTGAGCCGTGCAGGCAGATTCATAAGAACAAGGAGCTCGTGTACAAATACACGATTAAGGGGAATACGGTTGCCGTTGTTTCTGACGGCTCGTCTGTTCTTGGTTTAGGCAATATTGGCCCTGAAGCGGCAATTCCCGTCATGGAAGGGAAAGCATTATTGTTCAAGGAATTCGCGGGCATTGACGCGTTTCCCATTTGTCTTGACACGCAGGATCCAAAAGAAATCATTGCAGTGGTGAAAGCGATCGCTCCCATGTTTGGAGGCATTAATCTTGAGGACATTGCTGCCCCTAAATGTTTTGAGATTGAAGAGGCTTTGCAGGATATTGGCATTCCCGTCATGCATGATGACCAGCACGGCACTGCCGTCGTTGTTTTGGCAGGATTGCTGAATGCCGTGAAAGTGACTGGGAAAGAGTTCAGCAAGCTTACGATCGTTATCAATGGCGCGGGCGCGGCAGGGATTGCTGTAGCGAAATTTTTAACCGATATCGCGCATGACGTTATCTTGTGTGACAGCGTTGGGATTATTCACAAAGACAGGGAGAGCCTGAATCCCGTGAAGCGGGAAATGGTTGAGATTACGAACAAGGACAATAGCAAAGGGCTGCTTGCGGACGCGCTGAATCAGGCTGATGTGTTCATCGGCGTCTCTAAAGGGAATCTCCTCACCCCTGACATGGTTCATCGCATGAACAAAAACCCGATTATTTTCGCGATGGCGAATCCTGATCCTGAAATCCTTCCCGACGCCGCGAAAAAGGCGGGAGCTGCTGTTGTGTGCACAGGCAGGAGTGATTATCCGAATCAGGTGAATAATGTTCTCGCGTTTCCCGGCATATTCAAAGGCGCGTTAATGGCGCGAGCCCCCAGAATTACGCGGGATATGAAGCTCGCAGCCGCGAAGGCGCTCGCGGAGTATGTGAAAAACCCTACCGCCGAGATGATACTTCCAAGCCCATTGGACAAAGGTGTAGCTTCTAAAGTTGCGGAAGCGGTCAGAAGGGCGGCGTAATTGAGTTAAGTAGCTTGGAT
>CAZHJH010000110.1:0-4244 GCA_964533475.1 uncultured Methanosarcinales archaeon | reverse complement strand
CAAGAGAAGGATGTTAGCGCACTTATGATGCACTTTAGCCTTGATGAAGAGACTGCACGAAATGTGCGTCATCATGGATACACGAGACCGCATATTGATAATCTCGCCTCAGAATATGGAGTGCGTCCGCTCGAAATGATCGAGCTTCTACGTCACTATGGAGAGCCATTGCTTAAAACGCTTCGTGCTTTCGGATATCCTATGGAGGACTTATTTGTGAGCTCAGTTGTGTCAGGTGGTAATGGAACGATGTTTGTAATCCCCCCGGCATTACAAGGCGAACCCATTGATGAACTCGCACTTCGCTTCGAAGAAAATTTGTTGCCCATCCGCGATGGAGAAGTATATTTGGTTCTTGATACGATGATGCCTGACGGAGCGCAGTGTTTACTCGACAGACTCCCTTCAATGCGACATCCGGGAAAAATTGGATATTCGGGAGTACCCAGAGGAATTCGTGACGATGAACATACTACGCATCTGTTTTCAAGAATGGATCGAATTGATTAGCTGAGTTTCTTCCACTTTTGGCCGTCTTTAGTGTCTTCGACAAGAATTCCTTTCCCTTTTAAAACGTCACGCAGCCTGTCGGATTCCTTAAAGTTCTTGTTTTTTCTTGCTTCAATACGCTGATTAAAGAGCAATTGGGATTCGGCATCTAATTCGCCCTGCTCTTCCTCATGGACATCACTGAGACGCAACCCAAGCACCTCATCAAACGAATACGCTAACGCGAGTTTTTCATCGGCGGAGAGCGTGTCATCCTTTAATGCAGTCCAGAGCACAGCTAATGCTTTGGGAGTGTTAAGATCATCATTCACCGCTTCCAAAAATTGGTTGCGATATGCTTCATGTAGCACGACTTTATCGCCATTTGACCGCGATTTGAGCTCGCGGATCTTATCAATGAGATTGCGATATCCATTTGCGGCGCCATCAAGATTCTCAAAACTGAACGAGAGTTTCATACGATAGTGTGTGTTAAGACAGAAATAGCGGTATGCCAAGGGATCATAGCCTTTATCTGTGAGCGTTTTGAGCGTGATAAAATTCTCTCCTGACTTCGCCATCTTATCCTTGTCAAGAATTAAGAATTCGGAATGCAGCCAGTAGTTGACCCATTGATGCTGGAACGCGCCCTCGCTTTGCGCAATCTCGTTCGTGTGATGCACGGGAATGTGGTCAATGCCGCCAGTGTGGATATCGATATGCTCACCGAGGTAATGAGAAGACATCGCGCTGCACTCGATGTGCCAGCCGGGAAATCCATCTCCCCACGGAGAATCCCAATGCATGATATGATTCTTGTTTTTGCCAACCGTAAATGCCCAGAGAAGGAAATCTCTAGGATGCTTTTTTTCCTCATCCACGTCAATACGCGCGCCTGCTTTCAAATCATCAAGGCTTAAGCGCGCCATCTTGCCATACCCTTCGAATTTTGAAGTGTCAAAATAAACACCGGTAGAGGTTTTGTACGTAAGACCATTCCGCTCGAGTTTTGTTATCAGATCAATCTGATCCTTGATATGCTCTGTTGCCCGGCATCTGATATTCGCGGGAATGATGTTCAATTGTTCAATGTCATGGTTGAATGCATCGATGTAGAATTGCGCGACTTCCCATACGGTTTTTCCCTCCCTTCGCGCGCCTTTCTCCATCTTGTCATCGCCTTCATCCTCATCTGATGTCATATGGCCAACATCTGTATAGTTCATGACGTGCTTAACCTTCAACCCATTGAACAGGAGGATGCGCTTCAGCGTATCATTGAAGAGATATGCCCTGAGATTGCCTATGTGCGCAAAATTGTACACCGTTGGGCCACAACTGTAGAACCCAACATGCCCGGGTTTAATGGGCTTGAATTCTTCTTTCTTTCTTGTTAACGTGTTGAAGAGTTTGATCGTCATATCATTTCAATTTGCTTTATGTTTTTAAAGGCTTTGAGTGTTTTCTACTAGGAATTGTATATTATATTGTTACTTAGGGGTGGTTAATAATGGTAAGTTTTTTAAATTACGGCGCATTCTATCATTCAATGAGGTGTAATTTCCATTAGCACACTTGAAATTATGGAGGAGCGTACATAAATGGATTACAAAATTGTTGTTGAAGAGTACTGTTTGCGCGACATTGCGGGAAGAGATAACGCGGGAAGAGATACCGGGGGCTATACTGCAACTTTATCTTGCTCAGGGATAGATATGTGGAAAAATACTGGAGCAAATCTCCAGGAAGTCGCTGAGTTCATGGTAAAATCGATTAGAGTCCCGGCATCTCGACCGAAACCACATGATGACCACCGCTTTGACGGAAACGATTTAGCACATACGGTGATAACCACAATTGACAAACCTCGGATATGCCGACAAATTCAGCATCAGCCAGCCAGCATTTCAGCACTTGAAGAGTTTGCACGCCACTTCTTTCAACACGTTGGATAAATAAGGAGGAATAACCATGCCAAAAACAGGAAAATGCGAGAAATGCGGAGCGCACCGCGTGCTGAAGCCAAGCGATGTATGCAAGCGATGCTACGTCTCTGTGCAATAAAGTATATATATCAATAGCTCAGAGTGCCAAAATGGAAGAAGATTGCAAGCATTGCAAAATTCTCATTGCGTCGTACAGGCCAGCATCTGAGTATGAAGTCTTCCGGCAACTTGGATGTCAAGGAGACGTTCTCGTTGTGCCCTATGAGCCGCTTGGTCCAACTATCATCCAGAAGAAGCCAGATCATATCATCGTCTGCCTCGATCGTCAGGGTTTTGCAGATGCGTCTATGAGAGTACTCGATGCCCGCGAGGCGATAGCAGCAATAAATCAGACGGGGTCCTACCACCCTCCAATTTATGCATATTCCGATATGTCATTCGAAAAAATAAAGGGTGTGCTTCGAGTGAGGCCCCTTGAAGGGCGAACACTTGAAGAAGTTGCCAGAAGTTTCTTTACAAGTGTCCGATGCCCCGTCGTAACGGGGGAACTCACTGCATCTTGCACAAAAACAGACAGTGATCCTTCTCCAGCGGGTCAAGTTCCCTATAGTCCACAACCGTAAATTCTTTCGCAAGCTGATCACGCACTTCCCGGAAAATCTGCTTCGGTTTTTTCGCGATGTCAACGCTTCTCGCCTTGATCGCAAGCAGGCCAAAACCTCCCGGCATGAGAAACTCCCTGCAATTCTTTATAAAAATGCCTGCCTGATCTCTTTGCGCGACATCCTGGTAAACCACATCGACCGCGCATATCCTATGCGCATACGTTTTCGGCTGAGCGGCGTCTCCCAGAATAGGAGCAATATTCCCGCGCTGCTCCGCGACAAACACGAGATCACGGACAACCCGGGGAGCGAAATCAAGCGCAAACACAATCCCCTCTTTCCCAACAATGTCACTCACGTGGCTTACGGTTGTTCCTGTACTCGCTCCAAGATAGAGCACAATGGATCCGGGCCTAATCCCCATCTGCGGCATTCCCTTAACTAATGCGGCAGCAAGCTTGCTTTTCATAGGATTCCACTCACGGTACTCTATCCCTTTAACCGTAACAAGAGATTCATCATACACACGTACTCCCGGCACAAGGTTTTGCGTGAAAAGGCTGCGTCCTTCCTCGTACACTCCCTGCAATTTTGATGGCTTCATTTGTTAAATTTCTCCTCAAGCTCCTTTTTCAAACGATCTCCACAGTATACGCCCTTGAAATAATCTATCTTGACTGCCATGCTGAGCTTATCAGCCAATGCACGAGCGTGCTTTCCCTGCTCGCTCTTCCTCGCAGATTGGACAAAGGGATGCTGAAACAACAGGCCATATTTGGGAGGGGGGCTTCTCTTGTTTCTCATGTGCCGGAACAGCGCTTTCTCAGCGCCCAAAAGCTGAATCGTCGAAGCAGGCATCATGACTAACCGCCTCCCTGTGCCGGCGTGCTCAAGAAGCTTCCCAGCGATCGCAGATCCGGCAACTGCGCACAGGTTGGGATAGTTCTCCTGCAGCAAGGATTCAGCGTACGTCTGCGTGGAATTCCGCAACGTGTAAAGATCACGACAGCGCCGAGCAAGCTGCAGGATCGCGTCCTGATCCTTTGGGGAAATCTCTGCGCCCATGCTGTGCTTGCGATCGATGTTGATTTCCTTCAAAAGATCCTCGTTCTTTTTTATCGCAATCAGTTCACAAAACTTCTCATGCGACTGGATACTCTTAGAAAACTCAGGATTCCAAAGCTCATACCATTCCCTCAATCGT
>CAZHJH010000109.1:0-4293 GCA_964533475.1 uncultured Methanosarcinales archaeon | reverse complement strand
ACG
The DNA here is from genome assembly GCA_964533475.1 of uncultured Methanosarcinales archaeon. GTDB lineage: Archaea > Nanobdellota > Nanobdellia > Woesearchaeales > JAGVYU01 > JAGVYU01. The sequence continues at coordinate 4,290 of CAZHJH010000109.1, read as the reverse complement.
CGCTTCTTATTAAGGATGGCACATCCGGAGAGAATCAATTCAATTGTCCGGAGGATTGCTCGTAGCCCTAACGTATGCAGGATAGCAAAATTCATAAGGCGTCCTCCACTTACATCCCCATGACCAGACTTGATGTGCTGAACACAGATCTTCGGACGAGCCGGGATCTCGCTTATTCTTGGATTTGTCCAAACGAGGAGAGCGATACGAGAATAGATGATTACTACGATGCGAACTTTAAGGGAAGACCTGAAAAGAGAAACGAAGATGGATGGATCCTGAAAGAATGCATCAATCAGGCGATGCTTGATGAACTTATCGCTGGAGAAACGCTGCATCTGCGTGAGCATGTGCTCCCTGTGGGCATTCCTTATGTTACGGTCCATGATGCACAGGGTCAGCTTGTTCACACCGTCGCGGGAATGCGGCCCAATGGACAGTTTCCAATGCTGGCGGATGAGCACAGCAGCAGCGCGTATGATTGGGAGGGCAAGCCATGGCTCACGCTCGCGAATGGCTGGCAGTTGATGAGCGTAAGCTGTGGATGTGACTCGGCGCAGAGCATCTTCTATAGACCTGAAACAGTGACAACTACATGCATGCGGAGAGTCTACAAGAGTGGAAGCCACAATATCCGAGTGGATTGCTCTGTGGAAGTGAGCGCTGAAGAAGGCCACATCATGGTTGGATTTCAGCTTCGCTATGACGCCGCGCACCGGATCAGCGATCAGCAATATGAAAAGCAGGTTGTGGAAGTGCAATTTAGACCACAGGACCCATCACTCAACATGCTGCAAATTTTTTCATTACTCGGAGGAAGGGAGTTTGCCGAGGATTCCATAGGTATTACGTTCGATGCTGAAGGATTTTTGTCTCATGTCCACGCACATTCCTTTTATCAGCAAGAAAACGAGCGATGGGAGAGCAACCCCCTGCTCTCAAAGATACGATCACATAATGGGCGCCAGCATGTGTGCAGGTATCGCCAACGCATGCCTCGCCTTCCCGCGGAGAGAATCGGCGATGTCCTTGAAAGAGAGTTGGCCGTGCAGATTGCGCAAGGCACAAAAAGACTAGCCCGCAAGGAAGGAGATTCGCTTGTTGAATATGTGCTCGGATCGCGTATAGAGCGGATTGATTGGAATAAGACCATACACCTCATCGCTGATCTCTGCCACAGACAGGATCATCTTCCTCTTGCCGATTTTGTCAGGCAAGCAGCTGCCTAAACCAAATCTTTTTAAACTTGTTTGTTCTTTGTTTCCTAAAGAGGTGTTCATGTGTCAAAGATTCTTGATATCAAAGCCAGGGAAGTCTTAGACTCTCGGGGCAATCCTACGGTTGAGGTTTCTTTAACGACGAAAGACGGCATGTTCTCTGCGATGGTGCCTTCCGGGGCATCCACGGGGATTCATGAAGCGTGGGAATTGCGCGACGGCGGCGTGAGATATGGCGGCAAAGGAGTGTTGAATGCTGTCCGCAACGTGAATTCAGTCATCGCAAAAAAACTCAGAGGAGCTTCTGTTCTTCAACAGAGGGAGATTGATGCGGTGCTCTGCAAGCTCGACGGCACGCCAAATAAGAAAAAGCTCGGGGCGAACGCGATTTTAGGAGTTTCGATGGCTGTTGCCCGCGCGGGTGCTGCCGCGTCTGGAATTCCCCTGTACGCTCACATTGGAAAACTCGCGAAGAAAAAACAATTCCTTTTGCCTGTTCCGAGCTTTAACGTGATAAACGGTGGAAAACACGCAGGAAATCAGATTGACTTTCAGGAATACATGCTCCTTCCCATTGGCGCTTCAAGCTTTTCACAGGCGCTGCGTATGGGCGCTGAGACATATCAAGTGCTCAAAGGCATTCTCAAGGAAAAACACGGTGTGAACGCCGTGAATGTCGGAGATGAAGGCGGTTTTGCTCCTCCTTTGACGACGATTGAGCAGCCCCTTGAAGTCTTGACCCAAGCTGTCCAGCAGGCGGGATACGCGGGAAAGATTAAGATTGGAATGGATGTGGCTGCTTCCTCTTTTTATGCGAATGGAACGTACAAGGTGGAGGGAAAACCAATGCTTTCTGGCCAGCTTCAGCAACGGTGCGAAGATCTTGTGAAAAAGTATGACATTATTACGATAGAAGATCCGTTCGCGGAAGATGATTTCAACGCGTTCAAAAATATAAACGCTAGCATCGGAAAAAACATTCAGATCGTTGGAGATGATCTCCTCGTCACGAACGTCGAGCGCATAAAACTCGCGCTGAAGCATAACGCATGCAACGCACTGTTATTGAAAGTCAATCAGATTGGAACCATTACCGAAAGTCTTGCCGCGGCTCAATTGGCGCGGGACAACGGATGGGGCGTCATGGTGAGCCATCGCTCTGGGGAAACAGAAGACAGTTTCATAGCTGATTTATCCGTAGGGATATGCTCCGGCCAGATTAAATCAGGAGCCCCGTGCAGGTCAGAACGATTAGCAAAATACAATCAGCTGTTGCGCATTGAGGAACAGCTTGGCAAGAAAGCGAAGTACGCAGGAAAACACTTCAGGAGCGGAGCATGAGCTATCTCGTTCTTGTGCGGCATGGAGAATCGCGGTGGAATCTCTCAAATCGATTTACGGGCTGGGTGGATGTGCCGTTGAGCGAGAACGGGATCTACGAGGCTCTGATTGCAGCCAATAATCTGAAAGCACTGCGGTTTGATATCGCATTCACTTCAAAGCTCACCCGCGCTCAGGAAACACTCATGATCATTCTCGCAGAGCAGGATTACACAGCAGTTTTTATGCACGATGATGGAAAAGAAAAGCACTGGTCGAGCCATATTCAGCTTCAGGGCAAGGAAATACCGGTGTTCGAAAGCAGTGCGCTGAATGAACGATACTATGGTAAATTGCAAGGACTGAATAAGGACGACGCGCGCAAGAAATATGGAAAGGAAAAAGTATTCATATGGCGCAGGAGCTATGACATTCCACCTCCCGGAGGCGAATCGCTTAAGGATACACTCAAGAGAACGCTTCCATATTTCAAACGCGAGATTGTTCCAAAAGTCAAAGCTGGAAAGAATGTACTAGTCTCTGCGCACGGTAATAGTCTACGCGCAATAATCAAAGATCTGGATCGCATCTCAGATGCGGATATTCCAAAACTTGAGCTGCCCACAGGAAAACCGATTATTTATGAATGGAAGAAAGGGAAATTCACGAAAGTAGAGCATATTCACACATTTAACAGACCAACGCATTGGAAGCGGCACACTCCAACGGGGATGAAAAGCCGCCACAAAGCGAAACATTAAAAAACCCTCATGTTCTGTAATGAGATTAGGTGGTGGTATGGCCAAGTATGATGATAATGGGGATCAGGACGAAGACATCTATGATGAAGAGGGCAGTGATAAGCTCCTCGATGATGATGAAATATCCCCGACAGAAGAAGGATTCATGGCGGGTGAGAAGAACCCGGTTAACTTTGGCGTGTGTTCCCATTGCGGAAAGCCTTTAACGAATGACAAGGAAAAGGTTGTCGAGCGCGAAATTAAAGGAGAGCGCCACTGGTTCTGCTCGCCTGAATGCGCTGAGCGGGGCTTGAAATAATGGACGCAAGAAAGAATTTAGTCACGATTGTCATGCTTCTTGTACTCTTTGTGCTTTTTGGCATGATCATTTATTTGCATGGAGAGCTTACATTGTTCAAAGCGAATTACTATGCGGAACTCGCAAAGGAATGCCCCGTGTGCCCCGTCGCAGAAGCGCCTGCGGTTGTGGCTCAGCCTCCGGAAGAACCCGTTGCAACACCGGTTGAGGAAGCTCCGAGCGAACCCGTTGTTTATGTTCCCCCCGCTATCAATCCTATCATGACAAATGAGAAATACTCGCATGTTGTAGCTGTTAATGTCACTCCTGCCTGCATCTCCGGATATCCGGGAGGCACAATTTTCTACAAGACGGGTCTAAAGCCAAAAAATATGACGATTCAGGTAAAAACCCAGGATTCGTATTATGAGCCCGTGTTCAGCCCGGGCACAGCGATTGACGAAGGATATTTGTATTTTACTATATGCGGAAAAGGGGAGATTAGCTGCGCACACAAAGGCTCATTCGCACTTGAACAGGATCTTGTGTATGTGCTGAGGATTGCGTTCGAGCAGAATGTGATCGAATATTCTAATGAGCACGTTGTGGATACGTCTGTATTGAGCCGGTTCAGGGATCAGAAGTGTAGAGGGTGAGGAGAGTGACGTCCTCCGCCGCCCTGAAGGGCGGGGCTTCCGGTGTTAGCTGAATACGA
>CAZHJH010000108.1:0-4375 GCA_964533475.1 uncultured Methanosarcinales archaeon | reverse complement strand
AAGAGGCGTTGAAAGAAGCTGAGCTTGCCCTGCATGAAGGGAATTGGCCGATAGGATGCGTCATCGTTCAGGATAATGCGATTATAGCGCGTAACCATAGCCAATCGTATTCACTGCAGGACCGGATGGCGCATGCGGAGATGCTCGCGCTGCAGCAGGCACAACCATTTCTGTATGGAAAACCAAAAACGGCTATATTGTATACAACATATGAACCCTGTCCGATGTGTTTTGGAGCGGCTGTGCTGAGTAGAATCGAAACAGTGGTCTGTGGCGTTGATCTTGATCAGAGTGGAGCGATGTATTTCCGCCATCACTTGCCTCTCTTGTTCAAACAAGATTCCTTCTCTATTAATTTCATTACGGGAATTCTTGAAAGTGAATGTGTTACTCTCTTTATGCAAAGCGAGCATGCGCAAAGGCTCCTGAGGGCAGGGGTAATCACGCGCGAGCGTCACTAATCCAAAAATATTTAATAAGGCTCCCGTCACCTATTCGTATGGACAAAAAAGTCTTGGTTTTCATCTACGACGGTAAAGAATTCCTAGCGCTCAGGAACAATCCCGCTGACCCAAAGCACGGTGGTGATTATTGGTATACCATCACTGGTCACCTTAATTTAGGAGAGAGTTTTGAGCAGGCGGCAATTCGTGAAACGAAGGAGGAAACAAACCTCGATGTAACCGAATTATTTTCATTAAACTGTGGCGCACTCTATCACTGGCATGGCAAAGATCATGAGCAGCATAATTTTCTCGCATTCCTGAAACGCGCTCCAATAACACTAAACAATGAAAAGATTGAGTACGCTTGGCTTCCTTTGGACAAGTTCCTGACCAAAATCACATGGTGGGGCGATAAGGAACAGCTCAAAACCGTGCTCAAGCTTGCCCTGCAGAAAAAACTGGTGTACGCAACGCTCCATCTTGAGGATCAGCGAAATCTCTCATGGAAGAGCAATTCAAGCGTCTGAATAAGTAATCTTTATAAAGCGTTTTCCAATTCTCAAAACTATGGCCCTGTAGCTTAGCCTGGTGATCTTTTTTGGCAAGCAAAAAAGCTCAACCAAAAATTCGGGGGTTTCGCCTTCGGCTCAAGCCCCCAGATCGGGTTTTGGAGCGCACGACTGATACCTGGTGTAGACATCGTGAGGTCCCGTGTTCGAATCACGGCAGGGCCATTCAATTCCTCTTCGATACTTTAATTAAGACCATAACCTTTCTGATATCATGCTCCACAAAATCCCAACACCTTCTCAAATCCCCGTCATTGATCTCGCACTGGACACCATAAAAAAGGGAAAACAGGCATTAGTGTTCGTAAATACTAAGCGCTCAGCAGAAAAAACCGCTGAAGACATCTCAAAAGCCTTAAGAGAAACAAATCCTGAATGGACAAAACTCAGCAATCAGCTATTGAACGTGCTCGCTGCTCCAACTTCTCAATGCGAACGCCTCTCAAAATGCGCGGTGAAGGGTGTCGTATTTCATCACGCTGGATTAACGCATAAGCAAAAGGAAATCATCGAGGACAATTTTAGGAATGGCACGATAAAAATCATCGCGTGCACTCCCACATTAGCGGCAGGCTTAGATCTTCCGGCATTCAGAACTATTCTTAAGGATCTCAAGCGGTTTGGATTGAGAGGTTTATCACACATTCCCGTGTTGGAATATAACCAGATGGCAGGTCGGGCAGGAAGGCCAAAATATGATTCGTTCGGAGAAGCTATATCAATCGCACAAAGCGATGGAGAAAAGGAGAAGATCACGGAGATGTACATTCAGGGTGAGCCAGAGGAGATTTACTCAAAACTCGCTGTAGAGCCCGTATTAAGAACGTATGTGTTAAGCCTCATCGCTTCAGGGGTTGTGAAAACTCATGATCAGCTCGTCGATTTTTTTAGCAAGACATTCTGGGCATTTCAATACAAAGATCTTAGCAGAATGGAAATGATCATAGACAAAATGATTGAGCTCCTTGAAGAATGGGAATTTTTAGAGGATCTGAAGGCGACAAAGATAGGTAAACGTGTAGCTGAATTGTATATCGATCCATACACCGCGCATTATTTCCTCGAGTGCCTGCAGCGCGCTACTAAAAAACCCGTGAACGCGTTCTCCTTCCTGCAGATGATTTCCCATACGTTGGAGATGCGGCCTCTTCTTAGCGTCCGCGTTAAGGAAGCTGATGACATTCAGGAAAAGCTCAATTTTTATACGGATAACCTTATTGATCCTGAGCCTAATCTCTATGATCCTGATTATGAAGAATATCTTTCCACAGTGAAAACCGCGTTATTTTTCCATGACTGGATTGAGGAGAGAAATGAGGAATACCTCCTTGAAAAGTATAATATCCGTCCGGGAGAAACGCGCGCTAAACTCGATATCGCGGATTGGCTTCTCTACACCGCAGAAGAGCTCGCTAAGCTTCAGCAGTTTCGGACTCTCGTTAATGAACTTGTTAAATTGCGTGTGCGCCTGGAATACGGTGCAAAGGAAGAGCTCATGCCGTTATTAAAATTAAAAGGCATAGGCCGAGTCAGGGGAAGGAAGCTCTTTAATAATGGAATCCGCACATTAGGAGATGTGAAAAAAGCGGAACTTGTAACGCTCGGGCAGCTTATTGGCAAGAATGTCGCTGAAGATCTTAAGAAACAGCTCGGCGAAAAGACGATTGAGGTTAAGCCAAACAAGCGCAAAGGCCAGATCGCTTTGGAAGATTACGGTGAATAACCTATAGTTTTGAAAAGAGAAATGCTTAAAACCTGACGTTCTTGCCATGTGTTCATGCCAGTCGATGTTGTTCTCGGATTGCAATGGGGGGATGAAGGGAAGGGGAAGGTAGTGGACATGTTGGCCGAAAGAGCCGATGTCGTGGCCCGTTATCAAGGCGGGCCCAATGCGGGGCACACTGTTGTGCACAATGGCCAAAAGCATGTTCTCCACATGGTTCCGAGTGGCATTGTCCATGGAAGGCGGTGTTTAATCGGTCCGGGCTGTGTTGTTGATCCAAGTCAAATGCTGAATGAGTACGTTGCGCTGCGCCATCTGGGGTTGGATCCAAGAACGAAGGTTGGCATTGATGTGCAGACCCCCCTTATTACTCCCGAGATGCGGTTGATGGACGCACTGCGGGAATCGCGCACGGGAGGGTTTGGATCGACAAAAACGGGAATTGCTTTCGCATATGCGGCGGAAGCCGCTAAAAAAGCCGCGAGGATTTACGATATTGTTCAAAAAGGCGATTCCGGGAAAAAGGCTCTCGAAAAAATTGTGGATGACTTAATTGATGACGTTGAGGCCAAAGTTCTGCAGGCCTGGCGCCTAACGAGGACTGATGCTATTACCGCAAGTGATGAGATTACTAAGCGAGATGAGAGAGTCTATAAAGGATTGTTTGGTGATGAAAAAACACCGGGTGTTCCAGGTATCAAACGAGCCCATCTTAATTTTGGCAGGTTCATTGATCCTTTTTCTGAATCGGTTATTTTTAGACGTTCGGAGATTGTTGAATATTTGTTGAAAATGGGGGAGAAGCTTCGTGAATACGGGGCGGTCACAGACGTTTTTAAGGAAATCCAGAACGTACTCGAAAGCGATGCAATGGTTATCGCAGAAGGAAGCCAAGGCATCATGCTCCATCTCCTTCAAGGAACACGCCCCTACACCACGAGTTCATTCACGGGTGTCGATGGTGCTTTAGCTGGTTTGGGGATTGCACCGCACCAGCTAGGCAATGTTATAGGTGTTATGAAAGCCTATGTCACTCGTGTGGGTGATGGTCCTTTTCCAACTTGGAATCAAGAAGATATTGGGGCATTTCTTCAGGATCGGGGCAGCGAGCGCGGCGCAACAACGGGAAGATCAAGAAAGTGCGGCTTTTTTGATGCTGTGCAGGCGAGATATGCACTTCAGAGGACAGGAGCACACGAGATCGCATTGACTAAGCTTGATATTCTGGCAGGGATATCTGAACTTAAAATATGCGTGGCATATCGCATTGGCAAAAAAGTGATTGATTATTTTCCACGCGATGACGATACACAGAAGGCTGCTGTGCCTATTTGGTCTAAGCCATTCAAGCCATTTGGCCCTGAGGAAGTAATTGGCGCAAAATCTTTTGATGATCTTGGACCCAACGCAAGAGCCTATGTAAACACTATTATGCGGCATATTCAGCCAGCGTGCCCCCACGTCCGGCTCAAGTATATTGGCACGGGCCCTGACCGGGATGATCTCATAATCTTGGAGAAACCTTTAAAAGCCAACTAATTCTTTCGTAGTGTATGCCCTTGTAGTATAGCTTGGATATGCCGAGTTTGCTTGGCAGATTTGGCGTAAGGCAAATAGAACATGAGCTTGCGGTGGAC
>CAZHJH010000107.1:0-4422 GCA_964533475.1 uncultured Methanosarcinales archaeon | reverse complement strand
TCCGGGTTTGTAATAGCGCGAAGCGCCTCTCCAACCGATCATTGGATTGTCTTCTTTCGGCTCAAACTGCCTTCCGCCGATGAGATTCGCGTACTCGTTGCTCTTAAAGTCGCTGAGGCGCACAATAACATCCTTCGGATAGAATGCCGCACCGATCATTGCTATGCCGTATGCAAGCTTATCGATGAAATATTGTGTTTTATCCTTGTACCCTTTCGTGATTTCAATAATCTGTTTTTTTGCATCCTGATCCTTGAGCGTGTTGAAATAAATGAGGGCTTTCGGATGGATTCTGATCCAGGAATTGATGATGAACTCCTCTCTGGCTAAACCAACACCGTCATTCGGCAGGAAGCTCTGCTCAAACGCCTGCTCTGGATTTCCGACGTTCATCATGATCTTTGTTCTCGTGCGCGGCATATTTTTCAGATCGGTTTCGACAACCTTAAACCTGAGGAATTTATCATAGACGATTCCCTGCTCGCCTTCAGCGCAGCTTACAGTGATCTTCTGGCCGTGCTTGATTTTTTCTGAGCCATTGATTGTACCTACGACGCACGGAATGCCAAGCTCTCTCGAGATAATCGCAGCATGGCATGTCCTTCCACCTCGATTTGTCACAATGGCTGAAGCGATTTTCATAATAGGCTCCCAATCGGGATCGGTCATATCCGTAACAAGCACTTCACCATGGCGGAACTGGCTGATGTTCTTCACATCCTTGATGACGTGTGCCCGCCCCTGGCCAATCTTCTGGCCAACGCTTTTTCCTACAATGATGACTTTACCCTTCTGCTGCAGCACATACTCCTGATATTTCGTTTTATCTTTCTTGCTCTGCACGGTCTCAGGCCTTGCCTGCACGATAAAGAGCTTCCCGGACTTGCCATCCTTCGCCCACTCCATATCCATGGGCTTGAAATGCCCGGCCTTCTTCGTATACCAATCTTCAATGATGACCGCCCATTTTGCGAGCTTGAGCACTTCAGGCTCAGAAAGGACATATTGCGTGCGCTGCTCATCTGATGTGGGGATATTTTTAACGGGAGCGTTGCCTTCATGGCTGTAAATCATCTTCTTCTCTTTTGATCCCAAAGATTTTGAAATGAGGGCATCCTTTCCTTTCTTTAGCGTTGGCTTGAACACATAATATTCATCAGGGTTTACTGCTCCCTGCACGACATTCTCTCCAAGGCCCCAGGCTCCTGTGATAAACACTGCATCCTTAAAACCGGATTCCGTGTCGATGGAGAACATGACCCCTGAGCACGCTAGATCAGAACGGACCATTTTCTGGCATCCGATCGAAAGCGCAATCGAAAAATGATCAAAATGCTTGTCCTCTCGGTATGAAATTGCGCGATTCGTGAATAATGATGCGAAACAGTTTCTGCACGCGTTGATTAACGTGTGCTCTCCCCGAATATTCAGATAGGTTTCCTGCTGGCCAGCGAAACTCGCGTCCGGAAGATCTTCTGCTGTCGCAGAACTGCGCACGGCAATGTCAACATTCGGGTCATTATACTGACGAGAGAGTTTTTTGTATGCAGCGATAATTTCTTCCTGAAGCTCAATAGGGAAAGGAGCGTTTCGAATAAGCGTTCTAATTTTGTTTCCCGCGATTCCGAGCTGTGTAACATTCTTGATATTGTGCGTTTTAATAATCTTTCTGATCTCGGCCTTGATTCCAGAAGTCTCGATGAGATATCTATAGGCATAGGCGGTGATGGCGAAGCCGTTAGGAATATTGACGCCCTGCCTCGTAAGATTCTGATACATCTCTCCTAAGGAAGCATTTTTGCCGCCCACGAGAGGGACATCCGCAATTGTTAATTCATTAAACCAGAGAATAAAACGCTTAGCTCTATTATTTGTCACTCTTACTCACCCCTTTATGGTACTTCGAATATACAATTCGAGTATATATAAAGGTTTCTATGTTTTGAAGTTCATATATGACGATTATTTTTTATATACCTGAGTCTATCCTCATATGATGACCTACTCCATCCACTCCATGCTTGAAAAAATCAGGAGCTACGGCTTTCACAATGAGCGGGTGCTCAAGGCGATGGAAGAAATTGACAGGAAGCTCTTTGTTCCTGAAGAATTTCAGAATGAAGCGTACTATGACGGGCCGCTGCAGATAGGGAGAGAGGCTACGATCTCTCAACCCGCGACGGTTGCGTTTATGCTTGACCATCTCAACGTGCAGCCCGGGCATAAAGTCCTGGAAATCGGAGCGGGCTCCGGGTGGGTTGCCGCACTGCTTGGCAATCTCGTGGGAAAACATGGAAGCGTATATGGCCTAGAAATCGATGCAGAACTCGCTCAGGAGGCGCAGAAGAGGATCCATCGGCTCCATCTTGACCATGTTGTCGTTCTCCATTATGACGGATCGTGGGGGTATCCTTCAGAAGCGCCGTATGACCGCATTCTTATAAGCGCAGCGTGCCCTCCAGTTCCAAAAACATTATTTGATCAACTAAAAACTCCGGGAATTCTCGTCGCTCCTGTCGGAGTACGGGATCTCAGCATTATGAAAGTCTACGCGAAAACCGAACAGGGAATAGAAGAAACAGAGCATGGCGCGTACCGATTTGTGCCGCTACGACACTCTACTGAGTGAACGCATTATTCAAGCCTTCCCAGAACTTCCCAGTAATCTCATCTTCGCGCGGACGACTTCCGTAATTAAATCCGCTGCGGGCTGCAAAATCTTGCGAGGGTCAAACTCTTTGGGTTCCATTGCCAACTCCTTTCTTAATCCTGCGTCGAACGCAAGCCTCAGATCAGAATCAATATTCACTTTGTTAATGCCGAGTTTTACTGCCGCTTTCACATCCTCATCGCTTACTCCATGAGGATCTCCCAACTGTGCGCCGTATTGTTTTGCCATGTCAACGATATTTTTTGGAATTCCTGACGCACCGTGTAACACGAGTGGCATCTTGAGGGCTTTTTTGAGCTCATCGAGGCGCTTGAGATCAAGTTTTGATGCTCCCGAAAACTTGTACGCGCCATGGCTTGTGCCGATGGCAACAGCAAGCGCATCACACTTCGTCGCTTTAACAAATTTAACTGCTGTGGCAACATCGGTCAGAATTATTTGCTTTGCAGAAACAAGGTCTTCAGAGCCTCCGATGGTGCCAAGTTCCGCCTCAACGCTGACGCCTTTCTTGTGCGCCCACGCGACGACTTGCTTCGTCATCTTAATATTTTCTTCAAAGGGAACGTGGCTCGCGTCAATCATGACAGAAGTGTAACCCGCATCGATAGCCGCTTTTATGACTTTGAGATCTCTTCCATGATCAAGGTGAAGACTCATGGGGATTTTGGTGAGTTTCGCCGCGGTTTTCGCGAGGGCAACGAGATATTCAATCCCGGCATACTTCACAGCGCCTTCCGTTGTCTGCACGATGACCGGACTTTGTTCAAGTTCAGCCGCTTTGATCACCGCTTTGATAAACTCCAGATTATTAACGTTAAATGCGCCCACGGCGTATTTGCCCTTATCTGCCTTTGCGAGCAGTGCTTTGTTTGTTGTTAACATTTTTTCTTCACGATCCTCACGTTTTTTTTATGCATTATAGCATACGCTTGCTTCTCCGTCAGCAGAATATTTTTTGCGCCGAAATATTGTATCACGCTTTGCGCGTTGACAACGCCAAAGCGCAGCGCCAACTCCATGCTTCCTGTCTTTATGAATCCGGAGAGGAATCCAGAGGAGAACGCGTCTCCGGCGCCCGTTGACTCGACAACTTTCACGGGCTGACCCTTGACGAAGTAGAAATGCTTGCGATCGTACGCGTATGCTCCCTCAGCGCCGTTTGTAATGATGACGATCTGAGGGCCGAGCAGGGAGAGTTTTTCTGCCATCTGCTCAATCGAACCAGACACGAGTTGCTCTGCCTCTTCCTTATTCAGTGAGAGAATCGTTGTGCACTTCAGCATTCTTGCCAGATACGCCCTTCCCTTTTTTGTTGTGTACAGGCTAGGATTATACATGACGTTGATTTTATGGCGTTTGGCATATAAGCAGACGTTCTCCTGGGTGCGAAACGCATGATCCATCATCGAGCTGCAGTAGATCCATCTCGTTTTCAGTTTGCGCACGGGAACATCACTCCAGGAAATGTCATTGTTGCAGCCCTTGTGCGTGAGCACGGTGCGATCATGGCCTTTCGCGTCAAGAATTATGGAAACTCCGGGTTCCTCCTGTGAACGCTTATCGACGAGCACCTTGACTTTTTCCTTGCGCAGGCGGCTCACAATCTTCTGCGTGCTCTCTCCCTGGCCGAGCTTTCCCATCCATTTGAACTAAAGATTTTTGAATTTTTGCGGCATCTTTCTGTTCGCAAGAAATTGGAATTGATATCCGGTATAGAATCTTTTTCTAGGAATAAAGGTTTTTTGATTTCT
>CAZHJH010000106.1:0-4455 GCA_964533475.1 uncultured Methanosarcinales archaeon | reverse complement strand
ATTTCAAGCATGCATTTTCGTGTCCTCGTCCTATTTAAAAGAATTCATATACTAGAGCATATGCTTTATTTTATTCGCAATCTTTGTCAGGACAGCAACCGATTGGCGTTTTCTCGCAGGGATTTTTTCATATTTTGCAATCATCTCACGGATGCCCAGGGTACATGGGATGACATGGAAATGTAAATGCCCTTGCGACGCATGTTGGCCATAATTCTGAACAAGAATACAGTCTTTTTTCGTGAGCTTTGTAATCACGCTTACCATCTCTAAAGATAGATTTAGGAATTGTTTGGCTTCGGACGGTTTGAGCTGAGAGAGTTTTGTAACGTGCCTCTTTGGCAGAATCATAACATGGCCATGATTCAAGGGTTCAATACACATTGTTGCAAATGCGTGCTTGTTCTGCTTGATCAATCTAAACTTTTCATTTTTTGCCTTACAAAGTTCGCAAACGCGTTTTCTTTTTTTCATTTATTTCCTCAATGCCGCTTGCGCAGCTGCTAATTTTGCAATAGGTACACGATAGGGTGAACAACTCACATAATCTAAACCGATACGATGACAAAACTCAACGGAACTTGGGTCTCCACCATGTTCACCACAGATTCCTAACTTGAGATCTTTTCTTGCCGATTTTCCTTTTTTCACAGCAATTTCCATAAGCGATCCAACTCCTACCTGATCAAGCACTTGAAAAGGATCTTTGTCAAGGATTCCGAGTTCGATATAATGCGGAACAAAACTTCCCACATCATCCCTTGAGAAACCAAGCGTCATCTGGGTAAGGTCATTCGTGCCAAAGCTGAAAAACTCGGCTTCTTTCGCGATCTCATCAGCAGTTAGCGCTCCCCTGGGAACCTCAATCATTGTTCCTATAAGATATCTCATCTTCGAGTTTGCCCTTCTCAGAATTTCATCAGCGGTTTTTTTCACGATGTCCCGCTGATGCCTGAACTCGTTGATATTGCCCACAAGTGGGATCATGATTTCCGGAACGAGACCATGATCTTTTATCTCAAGCGCGGCTTCAATAATAGCGCGAGTCTGCATCTCCGTGATTTCCGGATATGTAATTCCGAGCCTGCAACCCCTATGGCCCAGCATGGGATTCTGCTCATGCAAGCTGCTGATTTTTGCCTTGATTTTCTCAACCGAAACATTCAATTCCTCTGCAATATCTTTAATCTCATCAACTTCTTTCGGCAGGAATTCATGCAACGGCGGATCAAGGAGCCGAATCGTAACGGGTTTCCCCTTCATCGCTGCAAATAACCCTTTGAAATCAGATTTCTGATACGGTAAGAGCTTTGCGAGCGCCCTTTTCCGCTCGTCCACATTCTCCGCCAGAATCATCTCTCGCATTGCTTTTATTCTATCGCCTTCAAAAAACATGTGCTCGGTTCTGCACAAACCAATACCTTCAGCTCCAAACTTGATCGCGACTTGTGCATCTCTTGGAATGTCTGCGTTTGCCCTCACCTTCAGTCTCCGTACTTCATCTGCCCACCGCATGAGTGTAGCGAACTCTCCTGAGAGTTCAGGTTCTTTTGTGGGAATTTTCCCAATATACACCTCACCCGTGCTTCCGTCAAGTGTAATGTGCTCAAATTCCTTGATGCGCTTTCCCTTCACCTCAAAATATCCTGCTTCCTCGTCCACCTTGATATCAGCGCATCCAGCGATGCAGCATTTTCCCATCCCCCTCGCGACGACCGCGGCATGAGAAGTCATTCCACCTCTTGATGTCAGGATTCCTTCTGCAGCGTTGATCCCAATAAGGTCTTCAGGGCTTGTGTTTTTTCTTGGCAATAGGATCAAGGTGATCGTGCAATAACTGATCTAGTGAGGACGCGGAGACTCTCATCATCGCCGTGTTTTTATCGATGAGTTTCTCAGCGACCATCTCAACCGCTATTCTGACCGCAGCTGCTGCCGTTCTTTTTCCATTTCTCGTCTGGAGGATATACAACACTCCTTCCTGAATCGTGAATTCCATATCCTGCATGTCTTTGTAATGCTTTTCAAGCTTTGTGCGGACATCGCAGAGCTGCTTATAGATTGCTGGATTCTGTTTTTGCAGCGTGTCAAGTGGTTGGGGAGTGCGGATTCCAGCAACAACATCCTCTCCCTGTGCGTTCATGAGGTATTCTCCGTAAAACCTGTTTTCACCCGTCGAAGGATCCCTTGTAAAGCAGACTCCCGTTCCTGAAGTTTCGCCCATATTTCCAAAGACCATCGCCTGAACATTTACCGCTGTTCCCAGAAGGCCTTTGATGTCATTGAGCTTACGATAGAGGATCGCGCGCTCGTTATTCCATGAATGAAACACGGCTTCAATCGCCATGAACAGCTGTTTTCTCGGGTCGTTCGGAAATTCTTTACCCGTCTTCTTTTTCACGAGCTCCTTGTACTTGTCCGTGACGTCTTTGAGATCTTTTGCGTCGAGCTCCGTGTCGTACTGCACGCCCTTTGTCTTCTTTTCCTGTTCGAGTATATGCTCAAAGTCATCATGATCTACTCCTAACACGACATCGCCAAACATGTGTACGAATCTCCTGTACGAATCGCGAACGAAACGCTCATTTCGCGTTTTATTGATTAATCCATCTGCCACGGCATCATTTAATCCAAGATTAAGAATCGTGTCCATCATGCCGGGCATTGATGCCGCGGCTCCGGAGCGTACGGAAACAAGCAATGGATTTTGAGGATCTCCCAGTTTTAATCCCATTTTCTGCTCAAGAAGCTTTAACTTCGCGTCTACCTGCGACTGCACTCCCTCTGGCAGTTTTTTCCCATGCTCATGATACTCATCGCATGCTTCCGTCGTGATCGTGAATCCGAAGGGAACAGAAATTCCCATTGCGGTCATTTCTGCAAGATATGTGCCTTTACCTCCAAGCACCTTCTTCATATCCGCTTTTCCTTCAGAAAAATCATACACATACTTCTTCATGAGCTATCCCTCCTCAGATAAGGGCAGAATGGATATTTATAAAGGTTAGGATTCCAATTTGTTGTATGATGTGTGCGCTCGAGTACTATAATGCTTATATAGGTCTCAGTATCAGTATGGCGCATGAAAAATGAACAGCTGCTGGTATCCGTACTTCTTGCCATTGCAATTGTAGGGGCCGCATGGATTATCCTCATGTTTGTTGAAAGTCAAAGCACTCCTCCAACCTATTACGCTCCCGTCCAGTATCAATCCCCTCAACCTGTAACGTATGTTATGGGGCCAACTGCTGAGGATACCCGGCAACAAATGCAGCAGCAGCAACTCCAGCAGGAAAACAGGCGTTTGCGCATGCAGTACACTGATTTGGAATATGATCTGTATGAGCGGAACTCACGGCGCGTTGATCTCACAGTAATTGTGCGTGATGACGATGATGGCGATAGGATAGAAGATGCAAAAGTCAGAATCGATGATGGAGATCAAGAAATCGACTATACGGATGATGATGGAGAGGCGCATTTCTATAATCTCAGAAAGGACTGTTATATTATCCGTGTTTCTCATGATGACTACGATTCTGAATCAAGATCATTCTGTCTTGAGGATGATGAGCGAATCTCTTTCTCGCTTGACAGGGATTAAGAGTCCCTAATATCGGTACTGCCGTGGTTATATCTCCATCACAGCTATTTTTTCCTCCATATTCGACACCGAAAATGCATTTATATACGTTCTTCGTGAAAGTAGTAAAAGAAAGGTTTGGTGGCTGAAGAAATATGAATAAACAGATATGGATTCTTGCATTCATCCTAGCTCTCGTTCCTTTAGTGTATGCTGACGATTGCGGTCTTCTTGGCGGCGCGCATACCGGCGGGGAGTGCCGAATCTCTTCAGTTGTGCTCCGCAACGGAACATTCAATATCAACGAAACCCTTCACGTTCTCGGTAATGCAAGCATTAACTCCCAAACGGGAATCACGCTTTTAATCACGGGTGATCTTATTGTTGATGCTCCAACAGTCGCGAATGGCGGCCAGATCAACTGCAATGATATTCTGGCAACGCATGCCTGTTTGCTCACTATCTCCGCAAACAATATCGACCTTAAAGCCGGTGCTGAAGTCAATTCGGAGAACAGAGGAGGGGCGGGATCAGGATCAAACATCACGATGTTTGCAAGCGGCAATATGATTCTGCGTGAGTCAGGATCAACGCGTGCATTAATTAGCAGCACACGTGAAGTTACGACAGGAACTGGTAACGCGGGATTTATTTTGCTTACGATCACGGGTCATTTTGAAAGCTTTGGCAATGTTTTCGCAACCACAACGAACGGCAACGGCGGCAACATTGGCATTACGGCAAACAATATAACGCTCTACGATGGAGATATCTCCAGCAGCAAAAGCGCATCGGGCACAGGCGTTGCTGGAAACATCAGTCTTATCGCGGCTGATCACTTTGAACAGGAAGATGATTCTGAAATCCATGCG
>CAZHJH010000105.1:367-4478 GCA_964533475.1 uncultured Methanosarcinales archaeon | reverse complement strand
CCTTGATATAATAGCATTCTCGGCTTGAAATACGCGCAAGCACGCTTGGCCAGGCCGCCCTTACCGTCTCATCTTCCAAGTAACCCGGAACATCAGCAGTATCGTTGCCGTGCAGCGCGTTCCATGAGCGCGCGTACGCTTCCAATGAGGAATGCACCGTTGTTAGAGCAAGCGATTCTTCATTCCATGCCCTCGTTAGATCTAAAATGCGCTGTTGCAGATAATCGGCCTCACTTTCCAAATCTCCTATTCTCTCAACTCTCGCCCGTACCTGCCGCGCATAATCTAATTTTTCCATATGGAGTATTCCAGAATAGCAAAGAACGCCAACAACTAGACCCACAGCATAACCTCCCATCCTGATCGATCTGAAACGCCTCCTCGGCATTAATGTGCCTTTGATTTCATATGGAAGTGTGTCTTGTATTACATCCTCGCTTGTGATAACGAGTGAACCTGATGACCGTACAAACTCTTCAGCCTCATCTTTAGGCACATGGAAGTTGCGCAGCTCTTCAATCTCTTGCTTAATCCTTTGGATATCCTCTGGCGTTAAATCATTTGCTTCAAGTTCCGCCGCAAGGTCTTCTAATCGCTTAGCTACTAGAATCACCTGCCGGGATGTAAAATGCATTAATCCGGTCTCCTTTAGTTACCTTACGAGTATTATGTGGTTTGTTAACGCCATGGTTTTGAACCTCTCCGACAGGGGATCTCCAACCCACCAATGATCGTGTGTTATCCGGTAATGCATATTCAATAGGCGGTTCGTCACCGGGGATGTCGATTGAATAAATGCTCCCTTCAACAACCATGGAAAGCTTCTTGGAATCGTTCATCCACACCGCGTTCATGTCTGGATCTGGATGAATGCGCTTTATTTTCTTCATAGAAGGAAATGCGAACACCGTGCTTTCTAATGCCCCAAACCTATCAGCGACCATGGCAAGGTAATGCTGGTCCGGTGAAAGCGTAAATTGTGTGTCATATGAATCGCATATCAGGATTGTTCGCGGTTTACCCGTCCGAGTATCCAATCGAATAAGCCTGTGCACAACATTATCATCATCGTCTTTCGTCATCTGCGGAAAAGTAATCACATGATGATCTCCTATAATTTGAACGATACCGTGTTCTGGCGGTCCACTCATACAATATACAGAACTTTCCAAAGGGAATTCCTTAATCTCTTTATCATCTCCATAGAGAATTGCGTCTTCGATTGCTATCGCGATCCGGCCATCGGGATGCACGTGAACACAACCAAGGTCTTTTACGGTATCATCCCACAATTGTCGGACATCTCCTGAATCAAGGACCACTTCTAAAATCCGCGAGCGTCTTCGAACATCACTGTCAATCACGATCATGTGATTTCGATCACGATACGGAGCTGCAAACTCAATGGCACGCCTTGAAGTGTACAAGATGGACGCATTTCCATCAAAGTCAACTTCGACAAGCTCATAACGATCTCCGCGCTTTTTCAATCGTGTTCCTAGGATTTTCCCATCCAGTGTCCATCCAAAAGGAAGGATTCCTTTAAACTCTTGAATGCCTTCTTCCATGACTATTGCTGCGCCTTTGCTTGTTGACACGAGAAGGATGTCTTCGTCTACCGTTAGCTGCGCTGCCAGGTCCTCGAGACGCTCACTGCCTTCCATACTTAAACACGTACTCCACAGGATCGTAATCGTGCATCCTAGTGATTGTATCTATTATGTTGTCACGCGCCGTAATGCTGCAATTAATAAACCGGAGGTGATTGGCGTGCTCTCTATCCGCGGACGTAATCATCCCTGATCTGTTGCCGCCAAACTCACAACATGAAATATGAACACAAGACTGATCAGCGTATAATCCCCCGCCCATTTTAGCCCAGTTCGCCTCAATTTTGCATGCAAATAGAGTGGGACTTGCGCGCACAATAAGAATCCCTCCGCCCATCGATATATTTCCATCACCATACTGAGAGAATCCGTGCTTAGAAGGAATGACTTTTCTCCCAGATCCCAATCGTATCTGGCAATATCGGAGATACGAAGTATCCGAAAATGAGCCAGCAAACGTAATGTTGCGCCACATTTCATCTTCGGCGGTAAACGTGATTGGCATCGTCACTAGGCCTTTTGCTTGCAACACGCCATAGCAGAGTATCCCTGCTTCCTCAGCAAAATGCAGTCTCGCCCCTGGCCTGATTTCCAAAAATCCTCTTGGAGTAATCTCAACGTCAAAATCCACAATGTATTCAATAGGATTACCCTCCCTATCTATTCCAGGAAGGATGACGTGCGAATTCACGGTCTTCAATAGCGCTTCGATATCCCCGGATTCAATCACCCTGTTCTGAATTAGCTCTTGTATCCTGTCGATCTGCGGTTTGATTCTTTCCTGGATGTCCTTATCCGTGAGACCCGTGCCTTTGAAATCCTCCGATAAGCTGGTTATCGCTACCTTCAATTCACCGGCCAAATCCTCTAATTTTTTATTCTCTGACATACGGCCTCCATCCGCAGATTTTTAGGATGTGCTCGTTGCAGGGAGCGCTTGTTTCTTCCATTCCTTCCGCATCAACGATCTGGATGGCTCCGGACTTAATGTCGGAATATGCAAAATATCTTCCATCATAACTCCAGGACATACATCCGGGTAAAACCTCGACATCGCGGTGAAAGCAACATACCGCGTCCAGATTAACTATCCTAATGCAGCAGTCTGATACAGCCCTTCGCCAATTGTATGCCACATGTTTTCCAGTTGGATCAATTGTGATTTTCTCCAAACCCGGTTGCACATTGAACGCGCCTAGAGACTTCCCGCACGCTTGTGTCGTAGGTCCGGGGGGCTGAAAATGAGAAGAGTTTGTGGGACCCTCGCACGCAGACAACACGCGCACGGTGTTGCTGATATATTCCGCGTCAGTAATATTCAATCCACGGTAACTCCAAGTGGTGGGGATCCCCAACATGTCATAACTGATGATGATATTGTGGTTGCCATGATACTCCCCGAGCACAAAGAGGTCATTCGCTGTTTTATGATTCCACCAGCCAAATCTAAGAATCTGCCGACAGATGTGCTGTTGTCGCAGTCCTTGCTTGCCCTTGTCCCATATGCATAAAATATCCTGATGTTTATTATCTCCCATATAATGAGCCACCCATGCAATATGTCTTCCATTAGGACTAACCTTGGGTTCTCGAACATTTTCATCCATACAGTAGACTGGTGTTGTATTGCCATCCATGTCAATCAGAACGACAGTTTGGCATTGTTGATCAGATGGAATCTGCACTCCGACTAATCCTTTACCATCTGGGTGCCAACTGTCCGAAGCGATAGGAGATATTCTTCTATGTCTTGCTATTGATAAATCATAGAGATACGTTCCTGTAACCGTCACATACGCCAGTTCAGGAGAATAGACGCGCTCAGTGTTAACAATAATCGACGCTGCCAAGTCCTCTAATTTTGTCATTTCCATCCCTCTTGGCGGTAAAAGGGAACATTGCCGTGGATTTCATCAAGGCCGTATCTCGCTTTTCCCGGCGCAATTGTCCCATCTTCGCGTACGCGCCCTTTGTCTGTCATGGCCCATGTTATTGGGGGTCCCACGATGAACTGGTGATCCATCCATGTTCTCTTATGCGCGAGCGTACAGCCGGATTTTTTCAATGACTCATGCACCTTACGCAAAACTTGTTCTTCCGCTGCCGCCATTTGATCCCACGCGGCATTCGCAGCATCCATAAGCGTCTGAGCCTTGGGATGGCGGTATACGTCCGGCTGTTCTTTCAATTCCCTGAGGTTATCAAGCGCATTCCACAGCGTTTCCTTATCCTCGAGTTTTATCGTGCCCCATTCCCCGCCGCGAACGCGCTGCGATCGCTCAAGCGCTGATACCAAACCCTGATACTGCTTCTCATATGCAGTATATGCGCGCGGATCTGGCGGAGATGTTACACGAACACCGCCAACTTCATCTATAAACACATTTATCGTCGGACATCTATATTCCCATCCTCTATTCATCCAGGATGGGCGTTTTCCCCTTTCCAGCGCTCCCATCAGCCGCATGAGATAATGCTTCATCCTTTTGCTGACGTTCATT
>CAZHJH010000105.1:0-357 GCA_964533475.1 uncultured Methanosarcinales archaeon | reverse complement strand
ATATTCGGATAAATTCTCTTTTGCCAAAAAATCTTTGATATATGAACTGTTGGTATTCGACGGCGTTGAACTTCTTGTCTCTCCACTCCATATACTTCTGATAGATATCCGGAGGGTCAGTTTTCGCAAGAGCGGCGTAGAGGCACGATCCCAGAGCAAATACATCATTCAATGCATGGTTAGGAAAATGTCCTTTCCCAAAGACCAATTCAGGAGATTGATAGGATGGAGCTGTTTTTACGGTCTGTGTTTCTAGCGCTCTTTGTAGGGTCTGGTCTAAAACCTGACCGAAATCGGCCACAACGATTCTGCCATCGCGCATGCGCAGAAGATTGCTTGGTTTGATGTCCCTGTGGA
>CAZHJH010000104.1:0-4628 GCA_964533475.1 uncultured Methanosarcinales archaeon | reverse complement strand
AGAAGGATCCGCAGCGGTTTTAGCGTGCACCGTCACATAATCCAAGCCAATTTCATTCGCGATCTCAATCACCCGCAGATAGACTTTCTGAGCTTTTTCCATTTCGTTTAAACCCAGCCTTATTTTTATCCCGCAAGGAAGAGGGGATTCCTTCCGCAATGTCGTTAACAATTCTTTCATCTTCGCCGTTCGTTTGAGCAGCGCCGGACCATGACCCTTGCCGATAATTTCCGGAGAAGGGCAGCCAAAATTTAAATCGATAACGGATAGGTTGGAAAATCGTCCGTCTTTTTTCTCAATTCCCCTCCTGATCATGGCCAACGCTTTTTGAAGAATCTCTTTTTTGCTCACCAAGAGCTGAAGGCCGGTTTTGACAGGAGGAGTATAGCTATCTACCAAGCTTGTCGTAGCTTTATTTCCTTGCACGAACGCCGATGCTCGTATCATCTCCGTAAACGTCAGCGAAGCGCCATGGTCATAACAAAGCGTTCTAAATCCAAGATCAGAAACGCTTTCCATAGGAGAAAGCCACAGTCTGCCAAAAGGAAAGGGGGTCATACTGGGAAGAAATGAGAAGTACTCTTAAAGGTTTTTATAGAGACAAGTTTTTTATGTTCTAACGGCGAAACCGAAAACGTGATTTTCCCTGGTGAGGCCTAAAACTGCGTCTTCCTTGTTGTTTTGGCGGTGGTCGAGCCGTCGCTCCAGAAGCATGCTGAGCCGAATGTGAATGATACGGCTGGTCCATCACTTCAATCTCCAATTGGATTAATCGCTCAATATCCCGCAGGAGAGCCCGTTCCTCAGCGGCGCAAAATGAATACGCAGTCCCATCCGCTCCGGCGCGCGCGGTTCTGCCAATTCGGTGGACATAAATTTCAGGCTCGTATGGAAGCTCAAAATTGATCACATGAGAGATATCATCAATATCAATACCGCGCGCCGCAATATCTGTAGCAACTAACACTTTGGTTCTGCCTGATTTAAAATTCTGAAGCGCCAATGTTCGTGCACCTTGCGATTTGTTGCCATGAATTGCATCTGCTTTAACATGATGATTGTTGAGATACGCCGCTACTTTATTTGCGCGATGCTTTGTGCGAGTAAAGATTAGGACACGAGTAAGATGCTTTTGTAAAAGCAGCTCGAGAAGCAGTTTTTCCTTGGAATTCGAATCCACAAAGAAAACACATTGCTTGATACGCTCAACAGTCGTCGCTGGAGGGGTAACTTCAACGCGAACGGGATTCCTGAGCAATTGATGGGCAAGCTGACTCACGTCTGGCGACATTGTTGCAGAAAAAAAAAAGGATTGGCGTTTGTGCGGCAATTTTGCGATGATTTTTTTGATGTCATGAATGAATCCCATATCAAGCATGCGATCAGCTTCATCCAAAACAAAGAACTCAATGTCTTTTAAACTCACTTTGCCCTGATTCATTAAATCAAGCAGCCTGCCAGGTGTGGCAACAACGATATCAACGCCCCTTGAGAGATCATTGACTTGCTGTCCCTGGCCAACACCGCCGAAAATAACCGTATGTTTAAATTTGAGAAACTGTCCGTACGCGGCAAAACTCTGCCCAATCTGTGCGGCAAGTTCTCGCGTCGGCGCAATCACTAATGTGCGGAGCACACGGGGATATTTTTCCGTCATCCTCTGGAGAATAGGCAACACAAACGCCGCAGTCTTGCCCGTTCCGGTCTGAGCAATGCCTATCAAATCTTTGCCTTCCAAAAGGTCAGGAATAGACTTCAATTGGATAGGAGTAGGAGTAGCATATCCTTGCTGAGCAAGCGCCCGTTGAAGCGGTTCGATGAGATTAAGCTGTTGAAATGTCATTATTCGGCGTGATTAATCGATAAAACCCGTTGCTGTTTTTAAAGGCATGGATTTATGAGGGGGGAATGTCCATGAATGCTTGAGAGCAAAGATATGTAACACGTGGGGAAGAGTGTTGCGCTGCTTGATTTTTTCCTACAGACGCCGCATTCAGAGGCGGTTGTAGAGATGGTGAGAAAAAAAGGTTGAAGCTCACTCCTATTCTTTGAAACATAACGCGGGTCCGTTTCCCTAACCGGAAGAGCCTTTGTGAGATGATGAGGCTACTTAAAAAATCCCGAAGACCGCTTTGCGGCGATTTGGTTTATGTACGCTAAAGCATCGGATATCCTGGCTCCACCCACTTGCCCGATTTCTTCTCCAGAAGCTATTGAAACATAGACGGTAATGCCAATTAATTCTCCGTTACCATTAACAATTACACCGCCACTTTGGCCGGGTTTCCCCCTTGCATCAGTTTGAAAGAGGCCCCTAACAACATTGCCGCTTTCCTGTTTCCAGTGGTGCCGGGGAGTTGTGATCATGCCCAACGTATTATATTCTTGACCGTCGCGAAACCCAAGAATTCTGACTTCCTGACCTCGCTGGAGATCGCATTTTGGATCAACCTTAATGTGTATGGGTGCCGCCAACACAGAAGGCTTATTCACTTTAACTATCGCGATATCCGTCGCTTCGTTATACCAGACATTCCCTCTTAAAACGCGGTATTCCCACCCTCTTTGCGTTTTGATGTATGCCTTTCTTCCATTTTCAACCACTTCCTGGATAACATGGTGCGCTGTCAGGACATATCCGTCCGTCGTGATCATGAGGCCAGAGCCTCCCCAGATCTGATCTCCCACATGAACTCTGACCTGAACGAGGTGTTTGCTGATCTCTTCGAGCGATCGTTCTGTGCTGATGTTTCTCATTTCATTAGGAGCGTTGGCAAAGGCATTAAGCGCTGCAATGGAATATGCTTCTTGCTCTTTTATTCTCGATCCAGCCCGCAATACTGTCCGTGCAACACGGTTGCCTGCATTGCCAGCAATAAACGCTGTTATTCCTTGAACAAGTTCGGGAATCATATATGTTTGTGGTACATGATCGTCCACTATATCTCCTAATCCAAATCCATAATATGTTGCCAGTCCAGTGGCGGTTATAATTCCAGCGGATCTTACGAGTTTTACTAACCTCGACATTGTAA
This sequence comes from uncultured Methanosarcinales archaeon, assembly GCA_964533475.1. GTDB lineage: Archaea > Nanobdellota > Nanobdellia > Woesearchaeales > JAGVYU01 > JAGVYU01. Next base: position 1,593 of record CAZHJH010000104.1, on the reverse strand, counting down.
TCTCAGAAACACCCAGTCATTTATAAAGTTTACTCATTAGTTACCATTGTTTAGTAACTAAAATAATGGTTTTCGGGCTTGTTTGTAGACTAACAGAAGTCTTTCCATCCCCCCAATCCCCGGGCTTCACTACGTTCGATCATCCGCGCGCTTTTTAAATATCTTTATTAACTTGCACTATTCAATCTATTTTGTGACTTGCAGAAAACATTACGAGATTACGTTAACACCATTAGAGCAACGATACATCTCAACATGCTATCCTTTACCCGATAGACCTTTCATTGATGAGGTACATGAATGGCAAGAAAGATTGAGAATAAGTTCAACGAAAGGTGAAAGTATCGTAGCAGTAGTTGCCGACATTGGCAGAGTTTTTCCCCATGTTGGAAGACTGTGCAGAGAAGGATTTTTTGACGAGAGAAGCATTCAAAGTTATTTTGAAGGTATAGACCCGCTATCCCATACTATGAGGATGTATCTTTTTGGCAAACGAGTTGCAAGAAAACAACCGCCCGAACATATATTACTTGCCGTGTTACATCATATTGAACATTGTTCTGTCAGGGTTGCGGACTTAAATACGTCTACGGTATGGTCATATGGGATGACGTATCAATACCCCCTCGATATACATTACTTTAATCTTAATGCACGGAGCAGTCGAGTTTTGGTTCACGGAAAGAGTAACAAGGGTGTCATTGTTGTGAGAGATGCATCAGAAGAAGAATTTGAAAAATTTAGTTCCTGGTATGAGGAAAGACAATCGAGTAACACAAATCCTTTTGTAAGATGCAGAGATAGACTGGAAACTTTATTATAGGGCGCCGGCGAACGCTCCGCAACATTCGGTTGGTCGCTTTGTTCCTTGTAGTCATGCAGTCGTATAGCCGCGAGTATATTCAACTCGGGCGGCTCGCTCCTGCCAAATAGCATATTTTAAATACGTATTTAATCTAATCCCCGAGTATGAGAAAAACGGTTAGCAAATTTGTGTATTGGACGCCCAGAATATTATCAATAATACTCGTTTTATTCTTAACAATATTTTCGTGGGATGTTTTTGATGAAAATTTAGGCTTTTGGCAAACTGTTTTAGGTTTATTAATACACAATATCCCTGCGCTTTTGTTAGCAGCGATAGTATGGATATCCTGGAAATATGAGATAGTCGGCGGAATTGCTTTTATCCTCGCAGGCATAGCACACATGGTATTTTCAATTATGAGAGAAACCCATGATCCATGGTATATGGCTCTCGCTATATCTCTAATAGTTGATGGACCAGCATTTCTTATAGGAATCTTATTCTTTATGAACTGGCTGAGAAAGAAAAAATAATGTGCGCCACCCAGTTCTTTACGATTGTTTGTTCAGAAGACGGTAAGGCGTTGCCGCGCGTTTCCATGAAAGATGAGAGTGCATTCGATGTTCTACCTACGTCACACCCACATCCTCAACCATACAAAGAACGCGACAATGCCTATCAAAAAAACGATGAGGGCGACGAACACTACTGCAAGCTTCCTGTCTTCCTTCCCATGATCCACATGCTCCCATGATTTCTTCTGCATGCGTTTACCGAAATCAAAT
>CAZHJH010000103.1:0-4681 GCA_964533475.1 uncultured Methanosarcinales archaeon | reverse complement strand
ATCTGACCATAAAAGAACAGAGGGGAGAGGATGGCCAAATCCGCTACAACTATGCCGAAATTGCGGTCGTCACGCAGGATGAAGGGGGAATTCCAAGGCGCCCCAGCTTAGAAGCGTTGCTGCCACGGTATACGTCGGACATTAGGTAACACCGTTTTTTTTGGTGAACTGCATGGCCCTACCTAGACCTAACCTCATGGAGCTGAACATGCCCCTGGCATATTTCAGGGGCAGATTATTTCAGGTAGGGGAACCAACGCAGGCAGACGAAAACTTCATTGTCATTCAAGATGTGCATTACGCGCTGGAAGAGATTCTTACGCCAGTAGAGCTTGAGTCTGTTTTCTTTGAACGCCAGAGCGACGCCATTGAGCGATTTCAGGCGGAGTTCATGCGGCAGCGCGCGCACACGGAGTTCGAATCCGCAAGAAAAGTAGCGGAGCAGATGCGCCAGAACAGCGTGCTCTCTCTTATCGTTGAGAAAATCCTGCCCGTCATTACCGCCGAGCTTCTGGAAAAAAAGATCGAGAGCATGGTGACTGAACGGCCCGCGCAGCACACGCACACAGCGCCAAGACCGCAAACACCCGTCCCGGAATCGCGAGTTGTTGCGCGTATCAAGCAGCAGCTCATCGAGGAGATCGAACATGAGTACTCCCGATATGGCTTTCCTGTTGAATCCGTGGGATCTGTCGCGGGGAGATTAGCCGGAATTCGCGACTTGAATGGTCGCGTGCGTGATGACTCCGCATTAGGCCAAGCCGCACGCAGTTTGGATCTGCTCATCACTCCAGAGCGCGTGTATAAGCTTTCGACGGCTCGGGAGTTTCTTGCCCATTATTCGGCATACATCGAAGGATCATTGCGCAGCAGAATCAGCAGATTCGCGGACACGACGGATCCATCCAGAATCCTGGAGGCCATGCAATCGTCGCAGGAGCTTATCGAGCATTCTCATCGCTCGCGGATCATGAACAAGCTGAGTTCCATGAAGCTCAATATTGAAGGGTGTTTTACACTTCCCCTGATGATCAAATCCACGCGGGAATTCCAGGATGTCTACGCGAAAGCGCTTGAACGGAAATTGAAAATCCGCGCTGTCCTAGAGGATCAATCAAGGGCGGAGGAGCTTCGCAAAGCGACACAGGAACAGCAACGGCTTGAGGAAATCGCAAGAATGCAAAATTATGAGCGCAACGGCGCCGGATTCATGCAGTACAACGGCCAGTATTACGCGTACGTCACAACACCACCATATGCGCTGAAAAGCCCGCATATCTCTGGTGAACGATGCTACGTCGAGTTTCCTCCCGCAAAAGTCGGTGTGTCGATTCAGGCTACTGATTACGGATCTCGCCAATTCATGGTTGGATGGCCTGTTGTTTTTGGACCGTATAAGCATCCATTCGTTGAACATAATGATGGTCGCGGAGCTTACCAAATCTGCTTTGGCAGCTGGTCTCCCGAAAATCGCACCAAAGGCATGACTCCTGAGCGTAAAGTTGTGGCGCTCTTGGACCACGCAAAGAAGACGCTCATGATGGGGTATATCACAGGAGCTCACCCTTACAATCCGCTTCAGCTGGACAGGTTTCCAAAAATGCTCACAAAAGAAGAGGTAGCCCGGAAGGGTCTTGTCGTACTAAATGATTTCGGAGGGAGAAGATGAGCCTAGATCTACAAGTATTAAAAGCATTGCAGGATGAAAAACCAGCGCCTCAGGATGTTACGAAGGAATTCAGGATCACACGGGGAGCATTTGCAAAAGCACATCTCTACGCAAAGCTTGTGTGTGCTATTGCTGGAGGGGGAATGGAGTGCTACGGCTATCTTCTCAAGCAAGCGGACTCTCAGGATGACGTTGTCACAAATATTTACTTTGCCGATGACCAAGAAACATCCGCCGCATATGTCAGAGTGACGGAAGAAGGCATCCACAAAACAGGTCTTGCCGTTGCTGCTCGTCACGAACAGATCCTGGGATGGTGGCACTCGCATGGGAACTTTGCCCCGTTCCACTCAGGCACGGACGTTCAGAATTTCGAGCAGCTTCTTCACGCAATTGCGTCCCAAACGATGTTTAAAACGGAGGAGGCAGTGTATATCGCAGACGGTGATACCGTCACCGTTGACCGCTACAGGCTCGATGGATTTAAGCCAAGCGTCCCAAAACCACGCATCATCAAAAAAGTTGAGCGGCAACCGTTCGCGTTCAGTATGGTCGTGAACGCCCACAACAATTACTATCTTGAAACGATAACGAAGACGTACCTTCCCGAGATTGGCGAGTTTGGGCTCAATGAGCCAACGCGGCCAAGACTAACGATAGTGGATGCGGAGGGAGACATTGAGCTCGACATTAGGGAGATGGAATGGGAAATCTACAATAAGGTCCGCATGGACAAGCACCCTGGAGAAGAGCGGCCGCGGAGATACCGCGACACAGAACACCGCGCAATCACCAGAAGGTTCCTGGGCGCGGCGAAGGACTACCTGCGAACTGGAGGAGAATATAGCGGAACGATCACGAACATGCTGCTCGCAGAGCCAGCAGTCCCGCGGGCGCAGGTTTTGAAAGCCGCTGAAAAGGGAGGGAGCGAAGAGCTGCGCATACAAACTCTCGACGATGAAGTCTGCCTCGCAAACATGCAGGGGCTGCTTCAGAAAAGCCCGTTTGCCATCTATCGCGACGCGAACACGAAGTACAAGAAGTTTGAACTCGAGAATTTGGTAGCCCTGCAGATGATGATGGAGTTCAGCAGAGAGGGGGCGGACAGAGACCAGGTCATTGAGCGCTACACGGCGCGCGCGAAACTTCTTGCGGAATGCGCGGAGATCGCCGCGAACGCAACGGGAGCCCTCACACGCTATGCCATGGAGGTTCACACTGACTACAAACGCGCGAAAGGCTTCAAATACAAAACACTTGTTGCGAACATCCTTTGGAATATGGCAACGGAGAGGAATTTTCCGCTCCATGAATCCGTGCGCAGAGAAGCTGCAAAAAACCAAGGGGGTATAAATCCAAGGCTCATGCTGCTGCAGGACCGCATCCATATGGCCAACCAGCTCACCCGGGACTTGTATTACATGGCGATTGGCAAATGCAACCCTGAGTATAAGGAGCAGCTTACGAGCTTCTTGCGAGAGTTTCCTGAAACGTACATGCAAAGACCATCTGAGGTTGATGGCTTGATTGAGAAGTGCATATTGTCCATGAAGCAAGCGCGGGAAGCATACGCAACATGGCACGACATGGAAGAGCATATCACATACACAACAGAATGCAGGCACGCGGGAGAACGCGAGCGCGGTAAAATCTATGAACGACAACCACAGCCAACCGCGCCCCAACGGGGAATTGTGCAGTATATCATTGACTTGCTGCCCCGGTTGAGACGAAGAGGGCTGCCACGGGAGCTGCTCTGAGACCATGGAAATGAACAAAGGGAGATGAGGGGATGGCAGAGGAAAGCGTAGTGAATCGGTATGACCGCCAGGAGAGAATTCAGGGATGGAGCCAGGAAAAGCTGACATCATCCAGAATCGCGGTCATCGGCTCAGATATCATGGCGAACTATGCTGCACTCTCCGCAGCTGCGCTGGGATTTGGGGGGATCAGCATTCTTGGCCAAGGAGTGATAACCAGAGAACTCCTCGCGCAGCATTCGGATGACGGCAGGACGCCTGACTTTTCGGAAGGTTTCCTATATTTTGACGCGCATCCCGGAAACTACAAAGCCGAGGCCATCGCCGAGTTTTGCGTGAAGCTTAATCCCTACATCGCGATGCGAGGCTTGAATATCAACGTGTCGCGGCCCGGGAATGAGATACTAATCGGAGATCCTGAAGTCATCATTGATGTGACGAATGATCCGTTCAGCAAGGCACTCGTCCTTGAATATGGCAGCAAGCATAGAATCCCAGTCGTCAGCGCAGCAGCTGATGCATATGGAGGATGCATTGGAGTGTATCAGCCAGGCCAGCGCAGGCCCGACAGGCAGAAACTGCTTGAGAATCTCGTGTTCGCAGAATTTCAACATCAGGCGCAGGGGCCAACTCCCAGCCAAGTGATGTCCGCGCTCGCCGTGGATGAAGCTCGAAAGATTGTCATGCCGCTCAGGAATGAGCAAGTGCTGCAGGATCTCGTTATCTATACTCTTCAGAGTGACGGACGCTTTAACCGTGATATGGGATCCGAGCTTCCTCAGAATGAGCATTACAGCGAGAGGCACGTCATGATGGTGGGAGCCGGAGCGCTTGGCAATTTCGCCGGCCTAAGTTTTGTCTTAAATGGCCTCCGACACCTCAAGATTGCAGATTATGACACGGTAGAGGACACAAATCTCAACAGGCAAGTCCTTTTTTATGACGCCGTCGGTCAAAACAAGGCTCACGCGCTCGCGAAAAAGCTCCAGCAAATCAATCCCCGAGTAGACATCACAGCCAGCAGAGTTAAGATTGATCCCAGCCACGAGCGCACGTTCAGGGAAGGCGGCATGGATATGATCATTGATACGGTAGACAACAATAAAACCCGCGCGCTCCTGAATTATTTTTCGCTCAAATACCAGATTCCATTTATCAGCGGAGGCACGCGGTATGACTCAGGCCAGGTCACGATTTCCGTTCCAAGAAAAACGGCATGCCTCAACTGCCAGGCGGATATCGACAATCTTGC
>CAZHJH010000102.1:0-4737 GCA_964533475.1 uncultured Methanosarcinales archaeon | reverse complement strand
TACTGGTATACAAGGGTATGTCAGCTCAGAGATAATGGAAGGGCAGAAGTCATGAAGTTCAACTGGAACGAGCCCGCATGGAAATGCAAGCAAGTCTATGAAGAAGTCGTGAGGGCAGAAGCGTGGTAGACGTCTGCTTCTATTTCCAAGTGCACCAGCCGTACCGGCTCCGCAAGTTCGGGGTCTTTGACATCGGAACGCACGCGAACTACTTTGACACGAAGAAAAACATAAACATCCTCAAAAAAGTAGCAGCGAAATGCTACATCCCCTCAAACCGCTTAATGCTCTACCTCATAAAGCAGCATCCCGAGTTCAAAGTCAGCTATTCACTCTCCGGCATCTTCATGGACCAATGCAGGCGCTATGCTCCTGAAGTATTGGACAGCTTCAAAGAGCTCGCGGACACAGGAAATGTTGAATTCCTCGATGAGACATACCATCACTCTCTGTCATTCCTGTACTCGAAAAGTGAATTCATGGAGCAGGTCGCTTTGCACCGCAAACAAATTCAGACGTATTTCGGCCAGACGCCAAAAGTATTCAGGAATACGGAGCTCGTGTTCAACAACGAGTTAGCGCACGTCGTTGAGGGCATGGGCTACAAAGGCATCCTCGCGGAAGGAGCAGACCACATCCTCGGATGGCGAAGCCCGAATTATGTGTACAGGCCAAAAACAACAACGAACATGGCGCTCCTCCTCAAGAACTACAAGCTCAGCGATGATATCGCGTTCCGGTTTTCGAGCCATGACTGGAAGGAATTCCCGCTGACCGCGGAGAAATTCGCGCGGTGGGTGAGTGCAGTGAATGGAAATGGCACGAATGTGAATCTGTTCATGGATTATGAGACGATCGGAGAACACCAATGGGCATGCACAGGAATTTTCGACTTCATGAAGGCGCTGCCCGGGGAGATTTTAAAGCATCCTGATAACGCATTTATGACTCCATCTGAAGTTATCGCAGCGCACAAGCCCGTTGCGGAGCTTGATATTCATCATTTCATTTCCTGGGCAGATGTTGAGCGGGATTTGAGCGCGTGGCTCGGCAACAACATGCAAACGGCGGCTATGTATCACATTTTCGCGCTTGAGCAGCAAGTGAAGGCAACAAACGATCCCGGGATCATCGAGCTCTGGAGAAAGCTCACGACGAGCGACAACTTTTACTACATGTGCACCAAATGGTTTGCGGATGGCGACGTGCACAAGTATTTCAATCCGCATGACAGGCCCCATGACGCGTTCATCTCATTCATGAACATCCTCACGGACCTACAGATACGCATAAAGAAAAAAGAGGTGAAGCCCCTTGAACGACCAATTCCCGCACGCTAGCCCTGATCAATACTTCTGGGCGGCGAATGGAACTATAATCAGGAACATCCCTGAATTAGCATACGCGCTGGAAGGCATGGATCCGTACCACTTCCAGCAGCACGTCAATGAGCAGAAAAACGACTTCAGCAACTGGATTGCAGCAACACTCGGAGACGATGCTCTCGCAACGCAACTACAAGGCAAAGATCAGAAAGAGCACCAGATTATTTTGCTCAAACACATGATCAACGCCATGAGGTAATAGATATGCCAAAGACGACAAAAAAACTACAGCCGAAAAAAACCGGAAGAAAATTCCTGAGCAGCGTCCGGCCGGAAAAAAGCTTCTGGATCAATAATGGACCCATCGTGAACAACATCAGGAATCTGCCCAAAGCGCTTGAGCAGGTGTCTGAGGACACGTTCACGCACCATGTGAACGGTGAGAAAAACGACTTTTACAACTGGATCACGGAAGTCATTGGAGACCAGAAGCTCGCGCGCAGAATCAAAGCCGTGCGCAGCAAGCAGGATTTCATCAAAGAGCTGAAGAACAGGATTAGTGAGTTGGAAAGCACATAATCCCTTTTGTTTTTTTTGACTATCTAAATCCTTATAAATCCTCTTTGTTTAGTTTGCGGCATGCTCTTCAAACGCATTATTTTGCACAATATCCGCAGCTACGCGCACCAGGAAATCGCGTTTCCGGAAGGGATATTTCTCCTTCGGGGAGATATTGGGGCGGGGAAATCGACAATTCTTTTGGGCATTGAGTTTGCGCTGTTTGGCATCAAGCAGAAAGCGCTTACAGGCACGATGTTGTTGCGGCACGGCGCTCTTGAGGGCTATGTTGAGCTAGAGTTTATGATTGATGAGCAGCAGATCATCATAAGAAGATATCTTAAGCGCGCGAAGGACACAGTCAAGCAGGAAACGGGGTATATTCTTGTGAATGGAACCAAAACAGAAGGTTCTCCCATTGAGTTGAAGAGCGCTATCCTTGATATTCTCGGATATCCGAGCGAGCTTGTGAGCAAGAGCAAAGATCTCATTTATCGCTACACATTATACACTCCTCAAGAAGAGATGAAGCAGATCATTGCCGAGGAGCCCGAGATAAGGCTTGATCTTATCAGAAGAGTGTTTGGCATTGACAAGTATAAACGGATTCGCGAGAACGCGATGATCCTGCAGCGGGAATTGAGGGAGCGCAGAAGACATCTTGAAGGGTTTGCACTTGATCTTGAAATTAAAAAGAAACAAGTTGAGGAGCTGCATGAAGAGCTCACGCGATGCGATGCTTTGATTCTTGAACTTCAGCCACAGATCGTACAGCGGGAAAAAAGCCTTGCACATGCAAAACGAAAGCTCGAACGCCTTGAAGTCACGCTGTCAGAACTCATTGATGCGAGAAAAAAAATGGCTGTGGCGAATGCGCGCTTGGAAGAGATCATCATGCAGAGGAACGCGAATAACGCGCAGCTCAAAAAGATTGACGAGGACTATCACACGTTACGAGCCCAGATGCTCAAGCTTGAGCCGAAAAACATGGCGGAGCTCATAAAAGAGCAGGACGTTTTGAAAAAGGCGCAGCAACAGCTCGATCAGCGCGCGCAAGAATTAACGAGGCAATCGGCGAAACATGAGCTGCATAAAGAACACGCTCGCGAGATTGTGAGCAAGATCACAAGCCTCAGCGTATGCCCGATATGTGAACAATCTGTCTCTCCGCAGTACAAGGAATCCGTGAAGTTTAGGGAGGGGAATCATGTGAAAGAGGCAGAGGTTACACTCAAAGTGCTTCAAAATGATTATGAAAAAATTAAGGTGGAAAAAAAAGGCATTCAGCAATCCCTGGATGCCTTGCAGGAAAGCTTGCAGCAGGCGCGTCTGCGAGAGCATACCCAAACAACATTGGAGCAGCTTGAGCAACGCAGGAAGGCGCTCGAGCAAGTGCAGGATGAGCTTAAAGCTCAGGTCGGCAAGATTAATGAAGAACGCTCAGGGCTTCAGGAACGATTAGAATCTTCAGCCGGGTTGGAAGATGAAGCAAAAAAAGCAAAGATGGATGTTGAATCAACGCAAGCTGTCCTCAATACTGGCATGCTGAAACTGGCATCCGCGCAAACGGAGCGCGAGTCGATTGAAAAACAATGGGTGAAAGTGAAAATTGAAGCAGAAACAAAAGTCAAAGCGCAGGAGCAGGCACTTCAGATTGGAACATTGCATGAATGGTTTGAAAACTCGTTTATTCCCTTGATGCAGACGCTTGAGAAATCAGTCATGGTGAGCTTGTATTATGAGTGCAACAGCCGGTTTGAGCAGTGGTTTTCCATGCTGCTTGAGGATGAAACAATCCAAGCGCGCCTTGATGAGCAGTTCACACCCGTCATCGAGCAGAATGGCTACCAGACAGACGTTGAATCGTTGAGCGGCGGGGAGAAAACAAGCGTCGCGCTCGCGTATCGTTTAGCTTTAAACAAAGTTATCACAGAGCACGTTGAGCACATCCGGACAAAGGATTGCATAATCCTGGATGAGCCCACAGATGGCTTTTCGACAGAGCAGCTTGATAAGGTCAGAGATGTTTTACACGAACTCAAGATGAAGCAGGTTATCATCGTGAGCCATGAGGCTAAAATAGAGAGCTTTGTTGATCATGTGATGACGATTGTGAAAGAGCAGCAGGAAAGCAAAGTGGTTTTTTGAATCGAAATTTGTTATTAGAATGTTAAGGAGAGGTTCTGAGCGTCCTTTTTTCACGCCACCACGTCGGCGGCTGGACGGCCATGCTTTGCATGTCCTACGAACCACCCCGGATGGGGCGTCCCCCGGTTTGTCCAGCGCCGACGTGGCGGGCGGCGAGGCAGGGGTTGCTCCATCCGGGAAACCCGAGCAGGACATTGTGCGCAGCACAATGACCGTCGCACCGCCACAGTCGGCGCCACAGGCGAAATATAAGTTAATTTTATAGCAACCTATAAAAAGCCAGGATTGTTTGTTCGTGTATTCCACGGGGTTGTGGTCTAGCTTGGTATGATTCACGGATGGGGTCCGTGAGGTCGGGGGTTCAAATCCTCCCAACCCCAATCTTTTTAAAAAAAGTCCTCACAAACGCGAAGTGTTTTTTGGACCCTGAAAATCGAAGATTTTCAATGGCTTGACCAAAAAAAGGGAGTTGAGCTCGCGCTCAAGCTCCCGGAGTATAATCAGCACTTTCGATTCGCGAAGCCCCACGACATTTCCTGATACCTCTTGTAGCTCTCTTACTTATCCAGCAACTTAAACCCATGCGTCCAGTGATTGTGCTTGAATCCGTAGCCGATCCAGACCATTGCGATTGCCTCTAAAAGATAGGATTGCTCAATCTGCCCGAAATCGATGACGTTCCAACCCCATTTTTTCGCGATGTCCG
>CAZHJH010000101.1:0-4796 GCA_964533475.1 uncultured Methanosarcinales archaeon | reverse complement strand
AAGTTGTGTGAGTTTAGACGCCTGCCTTTCTACTTTATTTTTCTATAATTTATTACCTAGCTCGTTCCCAAATTGCATTTAATATAACAACGGAATTTAACGAAGTTTATTTTTCAGAGATGGGCGAGGCTGAGGCAACCCACAGCCGAGACCCTCGAAAAATAAATTTGGGAGAGGAACGAATTTTGCTTGGCAAAATAGCCGAAGGCGGTCGTTCCGAACCGTTAAATTCCTGTTAGTTGCGTCGCCAGTTACGAGCGAAGCGGAGTTCTGGCGACCTGCGTCCGCAGAGTTGAGTTTTTCAAATTAATTCTTCTTTGCGCAATTTTTCAATTATTTTTTTATAATCAAAAGCCAGTTCCAATTTAACAGCATCATCGTAAGAAAACCAGTCATAATCATCAATTTCTTCTTTTTGAATTGTTATTATTCCTTTCCAATCTCCAAGAAATCTATATAGGTCTCTGTCTTGATATTTTTCAGTTGCGAATAATTTAGTCGGTTTAAAATCAAGATTGATTTCTTCTTTTACTTCTCTAATCACATTTTGTTCTGGAGATTCATTTGGTTCAGCTCTGCCACCTGGGCAAGCCCAATGTTTTGGAAAGGAAGGAGTATAATTGGATCTTTTGATTAATAAAATCTTTTTATCTTTCAAGATTATGGCGGATGATGCGGTTACCATCTCTTATTGAAAAATTGCGCACTATATAAATTATTTGAAAAACTCAAATTGAAACTAACACGTATTAAGCGTAGTATTATTTCGCTTAATATGGTAGATTTCGGAGGGTTTACATATGTAACGGAAGGTTTGCGGAAGATTGGGGGATACGCATATTAAGGAGCGGTTTTGTCTTGGCTGTATGGATTTCACGCAGATCATTACGGATGAATGCAAACTCAAAGGTTATTCCCCAAAGACAATCAAGAGTTATATTCATCATGTTAAAAAGTATTCTGAATCAGGAAAACAGCCCAGAGATTATTTGCTCTCTTTGATAAATAAAGGCAGTTCAGGCGAAACCGTTAGATCCGCAAGTTTTGCCATTAAATTCTACCTTAATACAATCAAAAAGGACAGCTCAGAAATCCAAGATATCCTGGACAATCTGCCTAATCTCAAAAGGGAAAAGAAACTCCCGGTGATACTTTCAAAAGAAGAAATTGAATCACTTATTTCAGCCACAAAAAACGTCAATCATAGGTTGATTATACAAATAGGCTATTCAGCGGGCTTACGAATCAGCGAGATAATAAATCTTAAATGGGAAGATATCGATTTTGACAGAAACCTCATTCACGTAAAAAGATCCAAAGGTAAAAAAGACAGAATTGTCATGCTCTCACAAAAAGTAAAAGAGAGTTTAATGAATCTGACACCTAATAAAGAAGGGCATGTCTTCTTGACAAATAGAGATGGAAAATACACGCAAAGAACAATACAGAAAATTATAGAGAACGCTGCCATGAAAGCAGGCATAAGAAAAAGCATCACACCCCACACACTAAGACATTCTTTTGCAACTCACCTCTTAGAAAATGGGACGGATATACGGTATATTCGGGATTTATTAGGGCATTCAGATATTAGCACAACTTTAATCTACACAAAAGTATCAAACAAAGACCTCTCAAAAATCAAAAGTCCGCTCGACTAATTTTTCTTAGGCCTATTCAAACATGGACTTCTGCATGTTGGACAGATTATTGGATCTTCTTTTATCAGTATTCTTGGCATCCCTTCGTGTTTGCATCGTTCACGCATGAATCCTGAAACTTTATCAACTGTCAAAGCCATAACAATTAAGATAGTGTGTTGAGGTATAACCCTCGAAGCGACTAATACGACTAATGAGTAACCTTTATAAACCCCTTGCCACTTCCCAGAACAACCGATGAATGATGATTCCCGCAAGGGATGAGTGAGGATTACATTCTTATCCTCGGAGGCCACAATGGAAAAGGAAATAGTCGATAAAGTGCTTGAATGCGTGGAAGTCGCGAAAGCCACGGGCAAGCTTAAGAAAGGAAGCAATGAGGTCACGAAGGCGATCGAGCGCCAGACGGCGAAGCTCGTTGTCATCGCGAAGGACGTGAATCCTCCAGAGATCACGATGCACATCCCGTTGCTCTGCAAGGAGAAGGGCATTGCGTGTGCGCAGGTTCCCTCACGGGAAGAGCTTGGAGCCGCGGCAGGCATGGATGTGGCAACCGTCGCAATCGCAATCGTTCAAGAAGGAGAAGCAAAAGAGCTTCTGAAGCACCTTCTCCCAAAGCTAACGGAATAAAATGGCAGCGATCAAGAAACAACGCAGACCAGATGAGAAGGAAGAGGTCACGGCAGCGAAGGCAGGAGTGGAATTCTCCATGGCGTACCCGGCGAAAGTCGAGGAAATTGTGGGACGCACGGGAGCCCGAGGGGAAGGAACGCAAGTGCGCTGCAAAGTTCTCGATGGCCGAGATAAAAGCAAGATCCTGCGAAGAAACGTCAAAGGGCCTGTGCGCATAGGAGACATCTTAATGCTGAGAGAAACAGAGATTGAAGCGCAGAACCTGACGCAAAGCAGAAGGTAACACGATGACAAAATGCAGTTTTTGCGGAAACATGATTGAGCGGGGGACAGGAATGATATATGTCCAGAAGGACGCGAAAATTCTCAATTTCTGCAGCAAGAAATGCGAAAAGAACATGCTGAAGCTCAAACGCAAAGCGCGCGAACAAAAGTGGACAGCCCATTACGTGAAAGGACAATGATTGAAAAAACCCTTGTATTGATTAAGCCAGATGGCGTCCAGCGCGGGCTTGTTGGCAAGATTCTCACGAGATTTGAGGATGCGGGACTCAAGATTATTGGAATGAAAATGGTCTGGATTGATAAGGAATTCGCAAAACGGCATTATACGGAAGACATCACGGTCCGCAGAGGGGAAAAAGTTCGCAATCTCCTCCTTGACTTTATCGTAGAGGGGCCCGTTGTCGCGATATGCATTGAAGGAATTAACGCGATTGAGAACGTGCGCAAAATGGTTGGTTCGACAGAACCGAAAGCCGCGCAGCCTGGCACGATCCGCGGTGATTTCAGTCATGTGAGCTTTGCGTATGCGGACACGAAATCTCAGGCAATCAAGAACCTTATCCATGCCTCAGCTGACGCAAAAGACGCAGAATCTGAAGTGAAGCTTTGGTTTACGGCAAGGGAACTGCACACATACAAATCCGTGCATGATATTCATGTTCTTTAGGTGAGACACAATGGCAGAAAAGATGGTTGAGAAGGTTATGCGCATTATGGGCGATGCGCAGCATATTAGAAATATTGCTATTTGCGCACATATCGATCACGGAAAGACTACATTCTCGGATAACCTGCTTGCGGGAGCAGGCATGATGAGCAAGGAGGATGCAGGGAAGGCTCTCAAGCTCGATTTTCACGAAGATGAAAAGGAGAGGGGAATCACAATCGATACAGCTGCCGTGTCCATGGTTCACATGGTTGATGGCAAAGAGTTTCTTGTTAATCTCTTAGATACTCCGGGACACGTTGACTTTGGAGGAGACGTTACGAGAGCGATGCGCGCTGTTGATGGCTGCATTGTACTCGTTTGTGCGTCCGAAGGAATCATGCCCCAGACAGAAACCGTGCTGCGGCAGGCACTGCGCGAGCGCGTAAAACCAATCCTTTTCATAAACAAAGTAGATCGCCTCATCAAAGAGCTGCAGCTCACTCCTGAACAAATGCAGGAGCGCTTTGTCAACATAATTACGAATGTCAATCGGCTTATAGAACATATCGCACCGGAAGAATTTAAGCAGAAGTTTAAGGTGAATGTCGCGGATGGCTCCGTGTCATTTGGCTCCGCGTTCCATAACTGGGGACTGAACGTTCCGTTTATGAAGACAAAGAATATTAGTTTAAAAGACGTCATTGACGCGTATAAATCCGGCGATGATGCGTTAATCAAATCACTTGCTCAGAAAACACCCATCCATGAAGCGGTGTTAACGATGGTCGTGAAGCATCTTCCAGATCCCCATCAAGCGCAGGCATATAGAATTCCAAAACTCTGGCACGGAGAGATGGAAAGCGAGGAAGGAAAAGCGCTTGTTGCGTGCGATCCGAATGGTTCGCTGTTCTTCGTTATTACAAAAATTGTCATTGACCCACAGGCGGGAGAGATCAGCGCAGGAAGATTATTCTCGGGCACGATGAAAAAAGGCATGGATGTTTACCTAAACCGGGGAAAGATGGCTTCCCGTGTGCAGCAAGTGTTCGTTTACAATGGAGCGAAGCGCGAGATTGTTGACAATGTCCCTTCCGGAAATATCATTGGCATTGCGGGAGTCAAGAGTTTTGCGGGTGAGACGATCACGTCAACGCCCACCGAGCCCTTCGAGCCGATTCAGCACATTTTTGATCCCGTTATTACAAAGGCAGTCGAAGCAAAAAACCCGGCAGACTTACCCAAGTTAATCGAAGTTCTGAAGCAAGTGAACAAGGAGGATCCCGCAATTCACATTGACATAAATGACGAAACGGGAGAAATCCTCATGCACGGAATGGGAGAGCTGCATTTGGAGGTCATTGAGAACAGAATCCGCAAAGAGAAAGGCGTTGACATCAAAACCTCTCCTCCGATCGTGGTGTACAGGGAAACGATCACAAAACCAGGACAGGAAGCGATGGGAAAATCGCCGAATAAGCATAATCACCTGTTTTTCACGGTTGAGCCGCTGGAAGAATCCATTTTCGACCAGATTAAGTCTGGGGAAATACCTGAGATGCGGTTTAAGA
>CAZHJH010000100.1:0-4812 GCA_964533475.1 uncultured Methanosarcinales archaeon | reverse complement strand
TTATTTTGATCAGTGTTAGCAAGTGCGATACCATAACCCCCGGAACCAGTTGGAACTGCACCTTCAAAACTGCAAGATACTCTAACTTGTCCATCATAAGGGAGGCCTATACCAATCAAATCATTCGCCGCCGGCAACCCACTCAAATTTAACACGCCGTTTGCTTCGGAATCCCCATGTACGCTCCCACTCAAATACACTATCCCCGGATCCGGCCAGATTCCATCATCAAACTCATTCTCATAGACCGTGTGCCATTCCGCTGGCATGCTCATTGCGCGAACAACGTCTGCCGCGTCTATTGTTCCATCATCGTTATGATCGTATTGGTTTATTACGGCCGTTGTGGGTTGTTCGGTTGCCGTGAGAAGATAATCCACAACTTCATCTGCAAGCGCTTGGTCTGCGCGTGCATGGTAAGGTGTGAAGGCTAAATACGCTCCAGCGATAATGGCTGCTCCCGTATTTCTTGCTTTTCTCAAGAAAGCGAATACTCGTTGCTCCAAATCATCATACACTCTAGATATTGTTGATGCAGGATCTATACAAGCATCACTCAGAGAAGCCGCGCATCCCTGTACATCTGAGGTTTTAGGATTTCCAGTAATAGAACATAATTCTCCACCCGGCCCAAACATCAATCTTTCGCCTTGTATTCTTCGCGGTCCACCCGGAGGCCCTCGTCTAATCATAATGAGAGCTTAAAGATAAACTCATATATAAATGTATCGTTATTTACTACTTATAAGTTACAATTATCACTCCTGTGCTTTCTTAAACGCCTTCCATCCCTTATTCTCAAGCGCAACTTTGTCTGCCACTTGAAATATTTGACCATAGAGTGTTTGAGGCGTTCCATGCGTGCGATGGTGAATGATGCAATCTTTCACGGTATCATAAATCCCGCGAAACTGTGGATACTCTTGCATAAAGAGATCGAGATAATGCATGCTCTCAACGTGATGGTTTTCCTTATCCCTTAATTTACCCATATCATGAATCCAGGCGGCAACGATAAAAACCTCCGGATTCAAATCCGTATCCTGAATCATGCCCAAACAGGCCTTGAGGACAGCGCTACAATGGATATGGTGTTTTGGATCGTTCCAATGCTCCTCAAAAAACTTATACGATGGATGGTTGATCACATGAATACCTCCGTTGTATTCTATCCTTCTGCACTTCAACTAAGCGCCTAAATTCATCATACGGGGCTACCCGAAATCTTTGGCACCCTTGAATGACTTAAGGGGCAGCCCATTATTTCATTCTCGGCTGCTCTTTTGGAAGAGACCGATAGCTTTCTCGTGTAGCTCATGTTTCCTTTCCTCGGAAAGGAGGGCTATGTGGTTATGCATCTCGGCTATAAACTCTTCAGCAATCACTACAGCAGTCTTTGCTTCTTCTTGACTAACAGAAAAATCAACATAATACTGCTTATCAATCCGCTCTGCTTTTGCCTTAGAGATAGAGGAGTTATCAATTCGGAAGACTTCTTTGAGAAGGATGATGGATCCCGTATGGTTTTCGCATTTTATTCCTATCTGGAAAAGCGCAGCAAGTAAGCGGTGATACATCGCATAATATGCGAGTGCGACGGCATCCTTAAAATTGCCGATTCTAATTAATGCCTTAGCTGAGGACAAAGATTCATCTGACCTTTTGAGGTATGCGGTTTTGATCTCATCGCTGGGTTCAACTGCCTGAAGTTTTCCTTCATTTCCAAGCCTAGCTAAAAAACTGATTTTTTTCATAGTATGCTTCAATTCCTTTCACGATAACATGATTTTTTTCAATTTCCTGAATGAGTAGGCTTGTCTTATCATATGCTCCTGTTTTAACGTGTATTTTTGAATCAATGGCTTCAATCTCCTCTTTGAGTTTCCTTTCATTTGTGGCAAGGTAAATGTCAATATCACTTTCCCTTTTTGCAATTCCTTTCGCATAGGATCCAAAAAGGATAGCCAACAGCACTTTTTCATTCTTTTTGATGAGCTCTATGATTCTTCTCAATTGAGGGTACTTTTTGAGGAGCTCAAGCAGTTTATGCGCCTCTACAAGATAGGCGTATTGCCTTGCTTCAAGTGTTCTTTTTAGGAACACTACCTTGTTTTTGCCTTCCTGTTTAAAATCAACTACGTTATCCACGTGTAACTCTTGCACTTTTCTGGCAATCGTTGTTTGGTTTGTTCCAAGTTCCTTTGCAAGACTCCTGATATGGTTTTCTGATCTGAGCAGTGCCTGAACGACCTTTATTATGTAATAATTATGTGACATATGTAACGTAAATATTACAATAGTATATAAACCTTTCGATCACTTCACAATACTATATCTGATGTCCTGCCTTTAATATATCTTTCCCAATAAAATTCGGATATTTTTCGAGGTATTTCGACACAATTTTGAATAGACAATTTGATGTCCGAAAAGTTTCCGTTCTGAATAGTGCGAATTTATAAATCCTCCAAAAACAACTCAAGCCATGCCCTCAATCCATAAAACCGTGTATTATTCCTATACGACAGGCAAACTCCCGAAGGGCTGCGAACTCTGTGTGCAGGGTAAGAAACTCGTGCTCTTCATTACAGGCGACTGTTTTAGAAAATGCTTTTACTGCCCATTGTCAGAGATCAGAAGGACAGATAAAGTGTTCGCGAATGAGTGGGATACTGGCTTTACGAACAAACTCGAAAAAAAGCATTTAGACATCATAATCAAAGAAGCGAAGCTTTGCGGTGCGGAAGGCGCAGGTATCACAGGTGGGGATCCTTTAATCCAATGGCAGCGCGCAGTGAAAGCGATTAAAGCATTAAAAAAAGAGTTTGGAAAAACATTCCATATCCACCTTTACACGGGTTTTGAGCACGTCGAGTTAAAAAGGCTCAAAGCATTATGCAATGCCGGATTGGATGAAATCCGTTTTCATCCAGTGCTATGGAATGATACGTTATGGAACCGCATTGACATAGCAAGAAAATTCCCTTGGACAATTGGTGTTGAGATTCCCTCAATCCCCAGCTATGAAAAACAAACAAAGAAACTCTTACATTTTCTTGACCATAAAGTTGACTTCGTCAACATGAATGAGCTTGAGCTTTCTGACACGAACGCGTCCATGCTCAGAAAGCTAAAATATGAAGCGAAAGACAAAACATCATATGCGGTCAAAGGGAGCAAAGCCTTAGCATTACGCCTCATGCGTGATCCTCACTCGTATCCCATTCACTTCTGCACGTCAAAACTCAAAGACAAGGTGCAACTCACTCAAAGGATTAGGCGAAGAGCTAAACGCATAGCATTGCCTTTCGACACAATCACAAAGGAGGGTTTACTCATTCGCGGAGTGGCATATTTACCAGATCTTGAGCCCGGATTCTCGTATCGGAAGCGCTTGCAGAGCTTAACACCTGTAGAGAAAAACAATGTTCTCAAGCGCCTCAGGGAAAAACAAGCGAAACTCCCCGTCCAAAGTATAATTGACGAAGAAAAGCTCAGGCTTCTCTGCGATCCGGAGGAGTTATTCAAGAAGCGTAAGGATGTAAAACGCCTTCGCCTCCTCCCCGCGATCGTTGAGGAGTATCCCACACGTGATGGAATGGAAGTGGATATTAGAATGCTTTAGCGCTTCCTGCGCTTTCTTGTCTTTTTAACCGGGGCTATCTTGCCCCCAACGCCATACGGTAAAATCTTGTGCTCCCGCGCAGGCTCCGGAACTTCCAATGGCTCTTTCTTCATATTTGCTATGCATATGATGAAGCCAATGAGTGCCGCAATCATCGCTATGGCAAAAACCGCGAGGTTGCCCGCGAGCAGAAACTTCATAACGAGCAGGTTAACAAGTACAAGCAGGAACAGCATAAATCCAACAACGTATCCCCAGCGCTCTTCGACAAATAAGCCCAGCATGAAAAGGAAACTCACTAAGATAAACAGGAGAAACACGAAAAACTCAATCTTAAACAGCCAGCCTGACGTTTTGAAGATAAGCAGGATCGTGCAGACGTATGTTATGAATAAGATGATTGAAAACTGTATGAATTTTTGTCCCCACATACAGTTTTTGAAGTTGAAAACTCGTATATAAGGATTTCTATGGTCGAGTAGTGATACGTTTTAAAACTCTGAGAACTCATCAAGCTGTTTCAGATAGCCCTTATTCTTCAAAAACTGCACTTGCGTGGGCGTATACTTGTACACGACATCGCCTTTCGCGTCTCCCCCAAACTCCCAGGGCTCTACAATCACGATATCGCCCTCACGCACCCATAACTTCCTCTTGAGCCTTCCTGGAATCCTGCAGATCCGAGTCTTGCCATCAAGGCAGCGCACTCTGATTCGCGAAGCGCCAAGCCTCTGCTCAAGAAGTCCGAATACCTGCTTATCACGCGGTAAAAATATGCGTGCAATCTGCGCCTCCGGCGCTTCAGGTTGCCTGAACGGTTTTCTTTGCATTACATTTATGGAACCGAACGCAGTTTATAAGGATTGTGGTCTATTATGTTCAGTTGTTACCAATGATAGCGCCGACTGTGGCGGTGCGACGGCCATTGTGCTGCGCACAATGTCCTGCTCGGGTTTCCCGGATGGAGCATCCCCTCCCTCGCCGCACGCCACGTCGGCGCTGGACGAACCGGGACGCCCCATCCGGGGTGGTTCGTAGGACATGCGAAGCGTGGCCGTCCAGCCGCCGATATCGTGGCGTGGAAGAATTGCATGGAGTACTGTGCATTATGCGGATAGCAAAACTAAGAATTACTATTATGTAAGAATTCTTACTAAATCACCAATAATACCCCATACCCAATCAAG
>CAZHJH010000099.1:0-4905 GCA_964533475.1 uncultured Methanosarcinales archaeon | reverse complement strand
CGCTCAAGCGCATAGACAAAGAAAAAGAAAAGTTTGGCTCTGGAAAAAAGAAAAAGGAGCACTTCATGGTCGAGTTCTGCCAAGCCAACACACACAAAGCGTTCCACGTCGGGCATCTCAGGGGAACGCTACTTGGACAGGCGCTTGTGAACATTCTCAGTTATTATGGTTATCCGGTCAAAGGAGTCAATTATCAAGGGGATATTGGAGCGCACGTCGCGAAAGTCATATGGTATCTTGACAAATTCAAGGAAAAGCCGCCGAAAGATCACAAAGGAACGTGGCTCGGACAAATATACCAGAAAGCGCACAAAATGATTGAGGAAAAAGCCGAGTACAAAGAAGAAGTCTCCGGAGTACTGCAAAAACTTGAATCAAAAGATCCGGATCTTACAAAAATATGGGAAGAGACTAGGAAATACTCCCTAGATGAGTACGAAGAGTATTATCAAACATTGGGGATTCATTTTGATGAATACTTCTTCGAATCCGAGATGGAAAAACCCGGAAAGAAGCTCGTCGATGAGCTCATCGCGAAAGGCGTCGCGGAAGAGGATGATGGCGCCATCATCATAAAGCTGGGCGAGCTCGGGAATTTCCTGCTGCTCAAAAGCAACGGCACCGCGCTGTATTCAACAAAAGACCTCGCGCTGGCGAAGATCAAATTCGAGAAATTCAAAATTGACTACGCATTGTATTGCGTTGGCTCTGAGCAAAAGCTGTACTTTCAGCAGCTCTTCAAAACCCTTGAGATCATGGGATTCCCACAGGCAAAGTACTGCAGCCACATCCCGTATGAGCTCGTCACGCTGCAGGGCGGCAAAATATCTTCGCGGGAAGGAGAGCTCCTGCTTTTACATCAGCTCCTTGACACTGTTATCAATCTGGCAGCGGAGGAAGTGAAAAAAAGGCATCCTGAATGGAATATGGAAAAAATCAAGGAGAATGCGGAAAAGATAGGATTAGCGGCGTTGAAATTCACATACTTAGCCTATGACAACAACAAAACGATCATGTTTGACATCGAGAAGGCCATGAGGTTTGAAGGAGAGACAGGACCTTACTTGCAGTATGTGTATGCGAGGATCCAATCCATCCTTTCTCAGGCGCCGGAGCGCACAACACCCCAGCATAGTCTTCTGCAAGAGCCTGAAGAGTACGAGATCTGCAAGAAAATGATGCGATTCGAAGATGTTGTGAAGGAAGCCGCAACAAGCTATAAGCCGCACCTCATCGCGAGGTACCTCATTGACCTTACACAGACTTTCAATGAATATTACCACAAGCACCGCGTGCTCGGAGATGATCAACAGCTCACGGAAGCGCGTCTTTGCCTCATAGAAGCCGTGCAACGCGTGCTCGCGAACGGACTCTCACTCCTGGGCATCGCGACGATGGAGCAGATGTGAATGATCAAAGCCATTCTGCTTGACCTTGACGGTGTCATTGCGGATTCTGAAAAGATGAGGACTCAATATGTTCAAAAGGTCATGAGGCGTACGTTTCGTATCTCCATACCTGATCGATTTTTCGATAACCTGTTTGGAGTGAAAGACAGTGAGATCATTGAACGCATCTTCGCGAGATATCGAATTATCGCGCCTATTGATGAGATTATCGTCAACAAGAAAAAAGACCTTGTGCCGATGTATAAGAATGTACGGATGTTCCCGGGAGCAGAGGTGTTTATAAAAAACGCGAGCAAAAAATACAAGCTTGCGGTGTGTTCGAGCTCTTGGAGAGCGTATGTTCATGTTTTTTTGAAAAGCCACGGCCTTGAGCGACATTTTAAAGCGGTGCTCGGTAGGGAGGACGTGACGAAACGCAAGCCACACCCCGAGATTTATCTCAAAGCGGCGAAAAAACTCAATGTCAAACCCCCTGAGTGTGTGGTTATTGAGGATTCTGTCGTTGGAGTTGACGCCGCGAAGCGCGCGGGAATGAAATGCATTGCCGTGCTTAACAGTTATCCGCGATCGAAGCTGAAAAAAGCGGACTTGATCGTGAAAGGGCTGCAGGAGCGCGAGAAGATATTGAGCTATGTTTGTTCTTTAAAGTGAGAAGTTGATTATGCGAGATCATGAGAGAAATCTTAAAGACGCCCTGAATCAAGCGACGTGCTGATCTTTGATATGTTGTACAATGCGCTCGACAGCGCGCTGCTCTCCCTCATCCGAATCGAGCTCTTTGGCAAGCGTGTCACCCTGTAAGGGAAGGTCAGAGACGTGGCCAACATACCCAAAATGAACATTCAGTGAATCACTGTATCGTTCTCGCGCGCGATTAATGCTCTGGGCCGCCTCAAACGCTTCCATTTCCACAATGCTGCATCCTGCTTCCCGCGCGCGAAGCAGCTGCTCTGTCGTTTGATCAACGACGCTGGGCACATTCAGACTGTTCCACAACCCTCTTTCAAATGCATTGTGCACGGGATATACGCGGGCACGGCCTCTCTGGAAATCGCCATCATTGATGATGCCTGTTGGAAACGCGAGGTCGTGGCGCTGCATGGCTGCTTCTAATCCACCGACGCGTCCGAACATAAAGATATGTAGGGGGATCTTAGCATCCCCGGCAACCGCATCATATTCCCGCAGCATTTTATCTATAAGGATCCCTGCCTGATCGCCGTACACATAGCCGAGGCTCAACACGGGATTGCCATGAATGTTCAACAACAATGCGTCCAAGTATTCGCTCTGTCCTTTCGCGATCACAGAGCCGTGCTCCGCCAACGCCTGACACGGACCGAAGACAATCGTGCGCACATCTTTGATATCATGATTCGGAAAAACTCTTCTGGATTCATACCTGCCTTCAGGAACAAACAAACCTGCCTTGAAATCGTACGCGAAATTGTCGAAATTGATATTCGCCTCACGTCTGCTGCCGCGCGGATACTCGACGCGAATCTCCAGATCGGGCCTGCATTCCTTTTTGTAGCGCTCCAGCATTCGCATATATCTCCTGCCCCGAGCAAAGCCGCTGTATTGCGGGATATGCAGTGCATGACCAACTCTGAAGAGCGGTTCACGGCCTTGCGTTTGAATCACAGGGACTGCATTCGTGCCGAGCTCGCTTTGAACCATTGAAGGAAGCATTCCCTGATGGAGAGCTACTTCACGAATTTCGGAAGCTGGAAAATTATCTCCCGTGATTCTCGTCTCCGTATACGCTTTCATATCCTCAGTACTCATGACGTATGTCATAGCTTCTCACCTATGAGCAGCATGTTTGTGACAGGGAATTCCATGCGCTGAAGCGTTCCCTGATGCTCCCTGAATAACGCCGCTTTTCCTTCATACCGATTCGCAACGACCCAGGGATTCGCGTACGCATGTGATTCCGGAAGCACATGAAATCCTCTTGATTCAAGAGCCGCTTTCCACTCCTGAATGTCCCAAAAACAGAATGTCTCGTGCATCTCACTCTCCCAATTGTCTACATACTCCTTTTTTGACATGAATTCGCACGCGTCCTGCAGTCTAAGCTGTATATACTGTGCGCCGTCTCGTTTAACTACTTCAAACTGAACATGATATCCTTCATCGTGACGGAAATCACGAGCGAATCTTAAAAATCTTGCATGGGTGGACAATCCTTTCAGATAGTCAGGAAGCTTATCGCTCCCCGGATTCTTGTCCCAGTCCGTGTTCCTTCCATCATCCATGCTGAGCTGCATATATACGATCTGATCCTTATTCTCTGGACCAACAACATCGCGGTTGATCCAAACGCCCCCATGCACAAGCTCGTCAAAACGGCGTTGGATAAACTGCTCCAGTTGAAGCCTGCCGCCATAACTTTCAATCTCATGCGTCAATGATCCCGTATGGATCGTGTTCATGGAGTTGGGAGTGAATACGGTGCCCATAACGGCGTTTCTTCGCGAGAAAAATACGTAGTCAGAACCAAAATCTCGGTTGCTTCTTCGCTGTTCGCAGATTTCAAATAGTCTCGCAGAGATGTCAATACCGTAAAAGTCGGATTCCCTGAATCGCGCATCATGGCTTGCTTTCATGGTCCATGAACCCACACCGCATCCGATATCACCAATTCTTCCTGGACGAACAAAGGGACTTGTATCCTTCCACTTGAGCTCCACATTTTCATCCAAGGCGCGCACATATTCGGTGTAATCCCGAGTCTCCGTGAGGTCTCCATCATCACCTACCATCCGATCATGGAAGAGCACGCTGACTTTGTCTCCGAGGTTGTAGTCTTTCCATATGCGCTGTGATGCGGGATGCGCGTTTTTCAAAAATAACGGATTTGTTCTCCAATTCGGATCAGACGCGATCGCCTCAACAATCTCCCAAGGCAACGGAGTTTTGTATGTGTATTCTCCATTTCTGCTCTTCAACTCTGCCGGGAGGATTCTAAACCCTAATCGCTCATACAGTTCCATAACTGGAGTTGAGCATACGACAACGGTATTCTCTGGTTTGAGGATAAGCCCTTCTATTCTGTGCTCGACCTGTCTGAGCGTATACCTTGCGAAATCCGGATTATTCGGGAGATCATTCACATCTACGACTAATGAGCGCACGTGCATTCCCGCCGTGAACGCGCCGATCTGCATCGCCCTTAAATACAACGGAAGCGGATTCCTGCGCGTGTTTGAATGATTGGCAGAGGTTACCGCAAAGATTATGTCCTCAACGCGATCATGGATTCCGAGAGGCTGCCCTTGCACATCAAGAGCATGCTCTAAACTATTTCGAAGCAAGTCTCCAATGTATGTGGACTGAAAACTTGTGAGCAAGTGATGCCTTCCGGGAATGAGGAGATGCGTCATTCCTGCTCCTCCAGCACGTTGATCCTCACTTCCACAAGCGTGCTTGGCTTGAGCTTTTCCTGCAGCACTTTGGGTATGACAATGATGGCCTGCCTGCCATGCTTCGC
>CAZHJH010000098.1:0-4924 GCA_964533475.1 uncultured Methanosarcinales archaeon | reverse complement strand
TCCTGATGATATTCTTGGGCAGGTAACGGCAATCCAGTATTTGAAAAAGTTTCTTGAGGGGAAGCGCAAGAAGAATGCCGCGATGCTATACGGGCCGAGTGGCTCCGGTAAAACCGCGGCGGTGTACGCGCTTGCGAACGCTCTGCAGCTTGAAGTAGTTGAGGTGAACGCTTCCGAAACGCGTTCAAAGGACCAGATTGATCTGAAACTCGGCTCCGCAATCAAGCAAATGAGCCTGTTTGCTAAAAGCAAGATTATTCTTATTGACGAGATCGAGGGCATAGCGGGCAATAATGACAGGGGAGGTATTAATGCGATGGCAAATCTCATCACGGAAACCACGTTTCCTGTCATCATGACGGTGATGAATCCGTTTGATTTCAAACTGAATACGCTCCGATCGAAGTCGGAGTGCATTGAGTTCAGCATGTTGGACACGCAGACGGTGCATGAATTGCTCACTAGGATTTGCAGGGAGGAACATATCACGAGCAAAGAGGAGGATCTCAAATTTCTCGCGCGGAACGCAGGGGGAGACGCGCGAGCCGCAATAAATGACCTGCAGATGTACACGAACGCCAAAAAACAGCTCAGCATTCCCGAGGATCTTGCCCATCGCGCGCAGGTCGAATCACTCCCGCGGGCGCTCTTGAAAATCCTGAAAACAACAGATCCAAATGTAGCAAACATCGCGTTGGACAACGTGCTTGAAAATTACGATGATGTTTTTCTCTGGCTCGATGAGAATATTGCGAAGGAGTATACAAATCCAAAGGATATCGCCCGAGCATATGAAGCCATGAGCAAAGCAGACGTGTTTAGGGGAAGGATTAGAAAAACCCAGCACTGGCGTCTCTTGGTGTATGTACAGGCGTTAATGACGGTTGGTGTTGCGGTTGCGAAAGACCAGAAATACGCGCATCATAAATCATATACGCCCACAACGAGGCTGCTCGCGTACTGGCGCGCGAACATGAAATATCTCAAGAGGAAATCGATCGCGGCAAAGATTGCGGAAATAACGCACACGTCCAGTAAGAAAGCGCTTCAGGACACGCTTCCGTATGTGCAGGTCATGATGAGGAAGGATAAAGGCATCGCTGATTACCTTGACCTCGATCCCGAAGAAGTTGCATGGATGGTAAAAGAATAAACTATTTAAACGCTCATCAACTTAGAGCAGATATGGGCACTCCCATCACGATTGAGGAACTCGCAACATTCTGCAAGGCGAAGGGATTTGTCTATCAGAGCTCCGAGCTCTATGGCGGCATGTCCGGCTTCTTTGACTTCGGACCGTATGGTGTTGAGCTGTTAAACAATATCAAGGCGAGCTGGTGGAAGCATTTCGTCCATGACCAGGAATTCATGACAGGAATGGAAGGCAGCGTGATCTCACATCCACGAGTCTGGAAGGCCTCCGGTCATCTTGAAAACTTTAATGATCTGGCATTAGAGTGCTCGAAATGCGGCAGCAGGATTCGTGCGGATCATCTTATTCAGGAATCTCTTAGGCTGAATGTCGAGGGAATGCCAGCAGCAAAAATCAATAAGATTATTGAAGAGCATAAACTCGTATGTCCTCAATGCAAGGGTGCGTTCAAGGAATTGAAAGCGGTAAGCCTTTTATTTTCAACGAAAGTAGGGTCAAAAGAGGATTCTTCCGCCATTGTGTACTTGCGGGGAGAAACCGCGCAGGGAATGTTTACAGATTTTAAGCTCATCGTGGATACGACGCGGCAAAAGCTCCCGTTCGGCATCGCGCAAATTGGGCGATGTTTCCGTAATGAAATCGCTCCAAGGGATTTTGTATTCAGGTCAAGAGAGTTTCATATCGCGGAGTTTGAATTCTTCATCCATCCCGAGGAGCTGAAATGCAGTCTTCTGGATGACGCTCATAAAAAGATCATTGTGCAGCTGCTTGATGCGGAGACGCAGGCGCATGACAAAGATACATTGAAGAAAACCACGATTGGAAACATGGTGAAGGAAAAAAGGCTTGACGAATGGCACGCGTATTGGCTCGCTGAGCAATTACAGTGGATGTATGACATTGGATTGTCTGCTGACCGTTTGAAAGTCAGGGAGCATATGAAGACAGAGCTTTCGCATTATAGCTCCGCAACATTCGACATTGATTATCTCTATCCCTTCGGCTCGAAAGAGATCGCGGGAAACGCAAACCGCGGCCAGTATGATCTTGGGCAGCATGCAAAGGAAAGCAAGGAAAAGTTCAGTGTCTTTGACGAAGCGAGCAAACAGCACGTTGTCCCAAGAGTCATCGAGCCAACGTTTGGAATCGAGCGCGTGTTTTTAGCGCTCCTCGTGGAAGGATATCATGACGACAAGCAGCGCGGCAACATTGTGCTCAAAATCAAGCCGGGATTGGCTCCCATGAAAATCGGCGTGTTTCCGTTAGTGAATAAGCTCGATGAGAAAGCGAGGGAAGTGTTCAACACGCTGCGAAAGGAGTTTGTTTCAACGTACGACCGCTCAGGTTCCATTGGAAGAAGATATGCGAGAGCAGATGAGCTTGGTATTCCGTTCTGTGTCACGATTGATTTTGATACGCTGAAGGATCAGACAGTCACGGTGCGGGACCGGGACACGACGAAGCAGGTGAGGATTTCTATTAAAGACATTCAGAATAAGCTCCATGCGGCTATGCTAGGAGCTCCATTCGACACGTTGGGAAAACCGATTTCCTGAGGATACGTTTATAAACCAGCGTGCATTTCTGCCGTTCATGGCAATAGCAGACCTACAGGCAAAACAGGGTAAGGTGGATCTCACCGCAGATATCGTTGCAAAAGAAGAGCCCAGAACGTTTAATAAGTTTGGCAAGGAAGGAAAGGTATGCAATGCCACACTCCAAGATGATTCCGGCTCAATTAAGCTTACGCTGTGGAACGACCAGGTGGACCAGGTCAACATTGGAGATAAAATCAAGATCACGAACGGCTATGTGAGTGAGTGGCAGGGCGAGAAGCAGCTTTCTACAGGAAAGTTTGGCACGCTTGAGGTGATTGGAAACGGCACTCAGGAACCGCTTCCAGAGCTGCCCAAGGAAGAGATCGCGGAAGCACCTGCAAAAAAGAATGATGATGACTCAGATGATGATATTGAAGTCTCTGAGGAAGATCTTTAAGCATGTTTCTTGCAACGTTCAAAGGCGGCCATGACCGGAACTTCTCATATCTGATTGCGGATGGCAAAGAGGCAGCCGTCATAGATCCCTTCTCAGACATTTCCATATACATAAAAACAGCGCAGCAGAAGGGCGTGAAGATTAGATATATCTTAAACACGCATCTCCATTTTGATCATGTGGAAGGGAATTTTGAGTTGCATGGCGCTACGCACGCACAATTGCTGGATGAGACAAAGCTCAAGGATAATCAGGAGCTTCCCTTAGGTTCATTGAAAATACGCTGCATAAAAACTCCAGGCCATAGTAAGCATGATGTCTGTTTTCTGTTTGACAAGTATGTTTTTACGGGAGACTGTCTGTTTGTTGGGAAAATTGGAGGCACGGCATCTAAAGCAGAATCCGTCGTTCAGTTCGCAAGCCTTCGCCGTTTAATGCAGCTTCCCGATGACACAGAAGTTCTTCCCGGCCATGATTTTGGCGCTGAGCAGACGTCAACGATTGGAAAAGAAAAAATCGCAAATCCGTTCTTGCTCTGCAAGGACTTTGAGTCATTTCAAAACCTCAAGGAAAACTGGCTGGAATACAAGAAGAAGCATGGGATTAAGTAAAACCAAAACCCTTTTAAACCCTCCATAACTTTCTCAATACGCACGGGGACGTAGCTCAGCCTGAGAAGGCGAAGCGCCTTCGGCTTCGGAGAGCACATGCGCTAAAACGCAGCTCAGCACGCTGAAGACGTGGTTGTCCCGGATTCAAAAATCTTGAAGGAATTCAACCTTCAGATGTGAAAGTTCCGGCGTCCCCATTTTTTTATTCTGTTCAGAAATACACAAACTTATGTTCTTTTGTGATCGTAATCACATCAACCTGTTTGATAATATCGTGGAATCTGTCTTTGAGATCCGTAAGGATATCCTGAAATTCCTTCTCTGAAAAAACTTCAAATTCTGGCTCGAGCTGCCAGCCGCCGAGGACGGTAACGAATGTCAATGCATTGGGATGCCGCGCAAGATACCGTGTGAGCGAAGCATGCCCCTCCGAGTTTGGATTGTCGATACTAATATTCAACTTATAGAATTTGACCCCCAGCTTTTCATAATTCAGCGCAATTTTATACCCGGTAATGATTTGCTTATCAACCAGCCCCTTTATGCGATACATAATCGTTCGTGGTGTCGTTTTAAGTTTTCTCGAGAGCTCCATGATGGATGAGCGCGCGTTTGCACTTAACGCGATCAAGATCTTTCTTTCCAGAGCATCAATGGCTACCGGTTCAGCTTCATGATAGACTTCTCGCGCTGTTGCAACGTCTTTCTTTCCTGCAAGATACCCTCTGTTGAGCACGCTCGCTCGTGTAAGTATTGAAACGGCATGGGTATGCACAAATCCATGAGACTGAGTTAAGACTTCATTCGTGAGTCTCTCTACTTGCGATATACTGAGCGTCTCGAGCGCTAAGAGCAGATCCCATGTCCCAGAACAACTCACAATCCATTTGATTTCCGGCTTTGATTTAAAACTGTTGATAATCTCTTCAAGTTTAGCACTTGTGATATGCTGAAGCTTAAGATAGATTTTGAACTGAATGATTCCGAGCTTTGCAAGATTTATCATAAGCTGATACTGCGTGATAATCTTCGCTTCCTCGAGCTTTTTTACACGGTAAAAAGCAACCTCGGGCGAGCATCGAGTTTTCTTCCCAATTTCAGAATATGAAGCTCTCGCGTTTCGGTCGAGCTCGTGGAGTATCAGAAAGTCTTTCTTATCGCAAAT
>CAZHJH010000097.1:0-4937 GCA_964533475.1 uncultured Methanosarcinales archaeon | reverse complement strand
CTGAATGCTTTGACATGGGGATTGTTCTCCTCTGAGGGGACACTGATTAAGGATCTCATCAATCCAGGGCACATAACGGTTTTAGATATTTCCGCATATGCGTCACTTCCGGGCGCTGAGGGAGTACGTGCTTTGGTCATTGGGCTCGTGAGCCAAAAACTCTTCAATGAGCGCATGGTAGCCCGGGCATCCGAAGAATACGAAGCCGTGCATGAGGCCGTGCATTACTTCATTACAGAAGGCCCTGAGAAAAAAGAAATGCCACTCGTCTGGCTTATGGTAGATGAAGCGCATGAATTCCTTCCGAATGACATCATCACAACGGCCACAGGTCCCTTAGTAACGATTTTGCGCGAGGGAAGACAACCTGGGATCTCGCTCATCCTCGCAACGCAGCAGCCTGGAAAAATTCATACGGACGTCATGACACAGAGCGACATTGTGATCGCACACCGCCTTACGGCGAAAGTTGACGTGGATGCACTCGGACTGCTCATGCAGAGCTATATGCGCTCCGGTCTGGATAGGCAAATTGACGCGCTTCCCCGAACACGAGGAGCCGCGATTGTGTTTGATGACATCAATGAACGACTTTATCCCATGCAAATGCGTCCTAGAATGACATGGCATGGAGGAGATGCTCCTTCCGCGCTCAGAGAGAAGAAGAGTTTGATAGAGGATATTTAGTTTCGGACATCTACCGGATTAATCACCATAAAGCATAAAAAGATCAGAGTCCTATGTGCGAGATATGGCGTTCATAAAATCCTTTCCGAAAACTACAAATAAATCACCGTATCCGAAATGGGAAGAGGTAAAACTCGATCCTGAGGAAGAGCAAGAAGCGGAATTCCGGGCGCGGATGAAAAATATTGAGATTATGAAGCAGTGCATGGAAGACGCGATGCGCATTTTCAACGAGAAAAGCCTGAAACGGTACCAGACGGATCTTATATCTGTAAGCATCGCGCTGTTTGAGAAGCGCGCCTCGCACGAGATATTCTGGAAGGAAAGTAAGGCAAAAGAGAAGTTTGACATTAATCCCTGATGCGGCAACAGATTTCTGCGAAGAAATATTTATATAGGCCACGCGTTGAGCGTGGTTCTGAATGCATAATCGAATGAAAGATGATAAAAGAGGTAGCCGTGAGCGATATAAGATTCTGGGAATTCTCATAGCCGCCCTCGTTCTCGTCGCCATTCTTCTTACAGTATATCATGCTGGTTCCCCCGCGACAATTCGATTTATAGGCTATGCAACCACATATCAAAATTATGTAGTGGATGCGCATGGGCCCTACGGTTGGCCCGTCGGCAAGAATGCAAGTCTCATTGGAACGTGCACGGGGCCAGCCAACCCTCGGGTCACGGGATGTGCGTGGGATTCATCCACGGTAACAGCGATTTCTGCAGTTTGCACTACGTTATCCTCGACTACGACGAGCATCAGCGGAGGTTTTAAAGTGAACAGCACGCTGCGATGCAACTCCGCAAGAAATATTACGATTAAGCTCGTGGGATCAATAAGTTCAGGAACGCTTATGGATGTATCTACCCTAAGCATCATAGAGCCGCGCTGCGGTGATGCCCTGTGCAATGGGGCTGAAACATGCTCATCATGCGCTCAAGATTGTGGAGTATGCCAACCCAGATATGTAGTGGGTGATACGTACCCCATGCAGAATTATACAGAACCTTGGATCAAGATAGGAACGTTTCAGGGATACCTTCCCGGTATAACGGACTATGCTACGCTTAAGGCGCAGGGCAAACTGTTCATCCAAGGAGGGTTCCGCTATTTTGCTATGGATCGGTTTGAGGCTAAGGCACAAGCACTCTACGATGCTGCCGCAGAACTCAAGGCACAAGGTGGGCCTTACGGAAAAGAGAATATAGAAGTGATTCGGTATTTTAGTTGGGTTGCCACAAAGGCAGGAATATATTGTGTTGATTGTGACAATAATTTGTACGGAGAGACATATCTTCTGAATAAGATCCAGTATAATCCGAATGATTTTAGAAAGGAATGGTTTATTCAAAGCAGAAATTCACCGTACAGCGACAAAGCATACTACTACTGGAACAACATCAGTAGAGCGATGGATCCTCGATCCGATCGTTACAATGGCGGATGGCCAACACACTTGCTCAACCAGAGCCTTATACTCCTTGATAACCAGTATTTCAAGTTAAATCCGGGCTCATATGGTGTTGAATGGCGGGACAGAAATTTTGATGGATACTCTGCAATATTCTTTGATGATCTCTGGGCAGATGTGTTTGATTACACCCTTCCAGAAAACCCAGTACCTCTAGATCCCATTAATTACACTGACGATGCAGACTGGAGAAACAAGGTGCGTGCATCACTTGTGCTCTCAGGACAATTTAAAACGCAGTTCAATGCCGCGAAATCGAAAAACAAAAAGATATACTTTAACTTTGCACGTTACAAACCCATCTCGGGGCTTTGGCAAGACTGGATTACAATTCCCGGAGTGGATGGATATATGGATGAGCATTTCGGCAATAACTGGTATCAGGATGTCCAGCGCCTTGCTGATGCAGAATCCGCGGGAAAGATTGTGCTCGCGAACCAATATCCACAAGCCGGATATCTGGATACGACCGTTGTGATGTTCTACTTCCCAAGCTATCTCCTCGCCGCAAATGGAAACAGCGTGTTCATGTTTCAGCGGCCCTACACGATCGCAACTGTTTTCCCCATCTATCGAGTTCGCCTAGGAGCTCCATTAGGGAATCGTGTTTGTTACAAAGCAGGGCAAGTGAGCAGTTCTACGTCACCAGATTATTGCGTCCGAGACTTCACGAACGGCAAAGTCATCGTTAATCCGAGCGCAACAACCGCGAGAACGGTTACGGTTACCGGATCTTATTACTCTTTGAACGCAAATGCACAAATCACGCAGGTGATCTCCGGATCAGGATCGATCAGCGTTCCGAGATATGGGGGAGTCATCCTCATCAAACAGTAAGATACCGCCATCGAAATCGATCTACGTGCGCACTTTCTTCCTGCGCTTATCCTTCTTAGACTCAAGCATTAATATATCATCAACATCCGCGTACGTCATCGCTATTAAGCTTGCGATAAACATGATGCCGAACACCAAACAGAACGCGAATCCCCAGGATAATGCTCTCGGAACGATAATAATCGCCGAGATTAAGAAGCCAATAATGCTTAAGATCATGAACGACCCAGTTAATGGAGCTGCTTTGAACGCCATGGAATCACCTCTTTTGTTACTCGTGACACTCATGTATTTAAAGGTTTTTGTTTAAAAAATCTGATGATCAAAGTGCTAAATTTTCCCACCAGCCGGCGGGGTTAATGATTCTCGAATGGCCGCGTTTTCCTTTTCTGATAATATTTGATAGTTCCTCGTTTGTGCCAGATCAGAGCAGTCAACACCATTAAATACCTTGCCCCTCAGGAAAATACGTTTTTCCAAATCTGCACCAGTTGGATTGCTTGGGCACATCGAGGGAAACTCCTGAGAGAGTATGTAGAATGCAAAATTCTCCGCAAAATCTTCCATCTCATTGCGGATTATAAATCCTTGAGGTCCACAGCGCGGTAATCTGTTTGCACCGTTGTCATAATTAAAGTATCCGGGTTGAGCGTAGCAGATTTTATAATAATCTGTGCTCGGATCAGATTCTTCCCATGGCGGAGAGTATGCTAGCTTATACCGGTCAAAATTCCAAGGATTGCCTGCAGTGTCCACAAGATAATGAACATCGAGCACATGGCCCACTTCGTGAACGAAGGTATACGTGCCCCCTTGCCACCCTGTTAATGTCTGGATATACTGATTGTCTCCAGTGAAGATGTAAGGGAGTGGCTGCCAATAGTCGTGTGTGCCAGCGCCAAGGTTATAGTCTGCGAGGGCTCCATCCATATATCTGGAAACCTGCAAACCCTTAATATAGGGATAGAATTGTTCAGGCAGTAAATTAAACGCTGACCGTATTTCGGCCATTCTGTCTACATATATGGAGCCGGGGGATGTACGCATCCGGAGAGTCGCCCTGTCACGGATGGGAGTGTAGGCATAGTTTCCATTGTCATCAAAGAAATAATACATTGTCCCCATGCCAGGAGTTCTTGTAGTGATAACTTTGAATCCGTATGCGTTTTCAAGATTCGTGAAAAATAGTCTATCGGCCTCCAAGGGGAGTTTTGAAAAATCTAGTGTATTCTGAATCTCGACAATCGAGTGGATATCGTCTGGGAGATTTGGGAGTTCTGTTAGCTTCCTATTGAATACTCGGATATTTTTGTAATATGTACTATCTCCAATGGTTGTTTCAGGTAGCTCGCTCAGTCCGGTTAATGAATGCAATTCATCCCCTGTAAACTCCGCACGCGCGAGCATGAATATTCTATAGCTTTCTCCAACGTTTTCAGTGTATAGTCCCGGTGGAGCGATATTATCCCAAACAATCGGAGGTTGCAACATCCCGCTCGACTTCACAGTCAATATCCAATCATCATTGTTGTTATCCACTAAGATCGCACCTTCAGGTTCAACTTCCAAATAGTGCCTACACATGCCATTCCAACCACAGCCATCTCCATTAACGCTATTGCCGTCATCGCAATACTCTCCAGGGTCAAGATCGCCATCACCACATATAGGCGGAGTACATTTACCATATTGACAAAATGACCCAGAGCCCAAGGTTGATGCACAGTCCACATTCCAATGGTTCACGGTTAGATCATCTTGGCAGAAGTACTCCACTAATGCACCAAGTTTAGCTCCTCTGCTGATTTCTGCCGGATCTGAGAGGAACACATCTCCCTCCTTGATACATCGATCTCCCCTAGAGATGGGCGCTCCAGTTTCCCAGTGTAATCCATTAACCGTTGAGGCGCGCATGAGTGATGCCAGGGGGCCTCCAATGAA
>CAZHJH010000096.1:0-5039 GCA_964533475.1 uncultured Methanosarcinales archaeon | reverse complement strand
ATGTCCGTTCAACTCATGGATTATCATCATCTGAAGCTTCCAGCTAAAACGTTTGATGGGGTGTTCACAATGGAGAGCTTAGTGCACAGTTATGATCCATCTTTAGCCTTGCATGAATTCCATCGCGTTTTGAAAAAGAATGGGAAGATCGCGCTTTTCGAGTACAGTTTAGCATTGGATCGGGAGTTGAGCGAACGTGAGCGGGCAATGGTTGATCTCGCGGCCAGGAGGGCGGCGATGCCGTCCCTTAAGGTATTTCGGCATGGGCATCTCGTACGCTTGGTGCGGTCTGCTGGATTTAAGCGCGTGCGCAGTGGAGATATCACGGCGCACATGATCCCGTCTGTACGGCATTATAAACGGATTGGGATGCTCGTATATCCACTTGTGCGTGTCCTAGGTCTGCGGAGAGCATTTCCTAACCTTACAGCCATAATGGAATTCTTTCCCTTACTGCAACGAGGCGCAATTCGCTATACCATTATTACTGCAAGGAAATAATCTAAAAAGGAACTTTTTTAAACTGATTCTCTTTTACAGCATTCATGGCAGAAAACAAATCAAGCAAGGACGAGCAAATCGGCTTTCACAAAGGAGCACTGACGACACTCGCGAAGGAGCGCGAAGAGATGAGCAGAGTCCTCTCGATTGTTGAGCAGCTCATGCAGATGCATGTCAAGGCGCTCAAGGACTTGGGTGTTGACCTCGCGAAAATGGCAAAACAGGCCAAGACAAAGAAGCCCATTGAAGACATTATTAAGTAGCGGTCATGATTGCATTCAGATTTTCAGGGCATAAGAACATACAGGCGCTCCACCCGACAACACTTGAGTTCACGAAAGAGCATTACCTCTCAGAGCGCGGAGATTGCATTCTCGGTGTTGACGCTGAGTATGATGCCGAGCAGCTGAAGCGGTTTGCGCGCGAGCATGCTGGACAGCAAGCGATGCTGACCATATCGGCTTCTGGAGCTCAAGATACCGTGCTGTTTCTTCTCAATGGGGGATTTGACCACCCAGAGGAATTTGTCATACGCTTGGGCATGTATGATGATCGCAGGACGCTTGGAATTAGAGCCAATAAAGCAGCAAAGCATATTGCACGTGCACTCATCACGGCACTTGCCCAGCCTTCCGCGCAGGGCCATGCCACGCTCTCTGTTATTACTAAATAGTGATATATCTATCGTAATGTTTTTATAGTAGTCCCCTTTATCCGGATCCATGGCTAAAACCCAACAGCATTCGCGGATGGAACCCCGCGATGACCTCGTACGTGAAGTTCTGCAAAGTGAATTTTATGATTGGATGCGCTCGGAGCCGGTGCAGCTCCCCTTTGGCCAAATGACAATTGCTGAACTCCTGATGTATGTAGCTGACCCGCTCAACCTTCATCAGCAATTGAGCCCGGATGAATACAAAGACCTTTCTGTCGAACTTGACCAAAAGGTACTCCAAGGACGCCGAGCGCTTGAGAAAGTTCGCAAAGTGTTGGAACATGCAGATCGGTACACTCCTCGTCTCACAGCCGTATCAGAGCGGGCAAAACTCAGAATGCAATCACAAGAACCACCCGAGATCACGGATCTTTCCGACATCGTAGTAATGAGAGATTGCTATGATTGGTTTGATCATTTCATGCGTCAGCTCATTCACGTGGGTTCCTTTAACAAGGATATTCCTTTATTTCAAAGGAGGGTTCAAGGGGATCATACCCCGGAGGATGCAGCGGAGGCAATGGCGATGAAGGTAGCAGTTCGTCTCACAGACTGGCGGAATCATTGTAAAAAGAGAGGGTCTGATGCGAGAAGGTTGTACCCGACACTTTCTGGGATGCAATTAAGCGATATTGAGATGTATACCCATCAGGATAAGCATCATGCGGTTGGGTTTGAAACCGTCCGCATTAAGCGCATGAACCAAATCTTTGACAAGCTTGCGTTCCGGGCCGCGTCAGCGCTGGATGCACATCGCGCGTGCCCTTTAACCATGTTTCATGAAGACTACAGATATATGGTGCTTCCCGATGATTTTTTTGGTTTACGCATCATCGCAAGAAGCAATGGCCTTCGAAGTAGGTTGGATGAGCATCTTCCTGATCGCGTCTTTCGTTACCTTCAACCTTATCTTTCGAAGAAGAACGGCAATGCCTACCGGAATCCAGCGTTTATCACGCCACCAGGGCTCCACCATAAAAAATTTGACCTTGATGTGCCAGATCTGAGGGGAACAATTTCTCCGGTGGAAGTCCAGGTCTATGTCCATGTAACCGATTTTTTATGGGACGAGTTTTTTGGACCTCAGTCAAGAGTGCATTACGAGCGCAGGTCCCAGGCAGATAAGCTCCTCAGCAAAGTTCATCTCGAGGCCATTAAACCTCATCGTCGCAGGGCGCTAGAAAAACTTACGGAGGATGAAGCGCATACGACTATGTTGTATCGCCTAGCCCAACTCCTCCATGCTTGAGCGTATTCTTCGCGTCTTGGGCACATAATTCAATATTTTATTCTCTGTGGCTTTGCCGCACCCGAGAAAATCGTCCTTGTGCTTTATGAGTATATACCCTCTCAGGTCAAAGCGATTGGGGATATCCTCTCCCCTGAGCCATTCCTGCATTTCGCGGTCATCGAGCAATGCGATACTTAGCCGTGCGCGAGGCCCAATCATCTGCGCCCCCTCAATGCTCAATCGTATTCCATCATCCAGGAGTTCTCCGAAGTACATCCCAATGCTGTTTATGCGAATGTGATTTCGGTCCAGGTTTTTGATGTCTTCGTTAATGATGTAGATTTTGTTCTTCTCACTCTTTGCAAACACGTAAGGAAGCTTTTCATGAAAACCAAACTGCTGCTCGAGCTGCTGCAAAATCCCTTTAATCTCCTTCTGGGATAGAAAATGCATGTGCGGCATGAGGTGCCATAAACGATGTCCCATATAAATGCTTATCCCTTACCACTCCCCAATGGTTATATAAATATAAATAGCTCAGCGGCTTCTATACCTCAAATATTGGGGGAGCAATGGCAATTGGACATCAGACATCGATAGGTGGGAGAGTACCGCGTAGGGGTCGAGCTGCATTTTCTGGGCACACTCCTGAGAGAAGTCCAACAAGGTTTCGTTACGTTGGTGGGCACGTGATTAATGGTAGCCCTCACGACATCTTTGTTGGTGTTCCAAAAGATATTCATGGTATGGATCTTCTGCACCTTCTTGTGGCAGACCCAACAAAAGACGTATACGTCGCAGATTGGGAGTCGCTCGTGGACATTATCAGGGAGAACCATAAGGTCACGTATAGTCACGAAACACAAATAAAGAAGGCCGTGCGGTTTTGTTATAACGCCCATAAGTGGCAGAAGCGCCGTTCAGGAGGTCCTTTCTTTTTTCATCCCAAAACAATTGCAACGGAGCTCGCCATACTTGGAAAAGCACCACCAGAAATTGTAATTGCTGGACTCCTGCATGATGTCCTTGACAAGGCAAGTCGTGATTCCACTGTTGACCGCAGAGAACAGCAATTGCGCGAGCAATTTGGGGGGTATATTGCTGGTATCGTCCGGGGATTAACAGACTACGTTAAGGATGGATTTCCGGACGGGTATTACCTTGACCGTAAGCGCATGGCCTCAGAGGCTGTACTCATCACCGCTGCGGGCCTCCCCGAGGTTTTGGTAGTACGACCTTATGATGTCCGTCATAATCTGCACACCCTGGACGTCCATGAAAATCCGCAGAAAGAAGCAGCGATTCTGTGGGTTGCGCAGGAAACCATCCTTCCTCTAGTTTCGAGTTACACTCCAGAGATACAAGAACTTCTCAAGCGGCAGTATCGTGATGAACTCACAAGGCTTGCGGGAAAACCGAACGGTAAAAAGCCAGAATCGCGCCTGGAACGGATGGCTCTAAGTGTTAATACAGCATCTGACATCGAACCCTTGCAGGGTGTCGTGCACACCCACCTCGCTGCTCTTGAACAGGCACGCGAGCGGGCAGGCCGTCCTGCACAAACACGCTTGCTGGCCCTTTCGGCAAAACAGCAAGAACCGTTGCGCACGCTCTTATGCGCATGTGAAGCCTACTGGAAAGAGAGAATACAGTACCAACCTTGGACCTAAATCCCCCACGTCGGATTCTGCTCGCGCTTTTTTTCTGCAACCTCTTTGAGCACTTCTATTTCTCCCGAGCTTAATTTCTTTTTATACTCTTTCAGCATGCGAAACTCCTGCTCGGAGATTTCTGCATAGAGAATATCCCCCTCATTCACTTGCCTTCCGATTGTTACTCCTTCAAACGCGACCGCAACCTGCTTTCCCTTCTCCGCAATTGAAAGGTTTTCTTTCTCATGCTGAATATTCTTGACGGTTGCAATGGGTTTGATGTCCTTGAATACCTTGGTTCCCGTTGACAGTGAGCCTTCAAGAATATCCACACCGACTATTGCGGGATTGCTCTGCCTAAAGACATAGCCCTTCATGATGCGGATCTTGCACGGCTTCACGACATTGTCCAGCTGGGCAGCGTTTTGCAGTGCAAGCACGTCCTGCTGCCATGCGGTAAATTTGTCGAGCAGCGCGTAGATTACATTGTCCGTGATTATTTTTGCTTTCGCAGGGCACAGTTTGCTTTCATCCTTGACATTGAATCCTAGGATAATCGCGTGCATCGGGTCATTATTCGCTTCCGCATCTGAGATGTCCTTTTTTGATATGTCGCCAATGGATGCCCGCTGAATGCTAACATTCTTCTCGCGCAATATGTTTGCAATTGCCTCCAGCGCGCCAAGGCTATCCGCTTTGACAATAATGCCGTTCGCATCCGTCTCGATAAACGCAGACTGCACTTCCTGCTGCACCTCCTCCTTGATTGCATCAATAGTGTCCTCTGTCGCTCCTCTTAATGGCATTCCCGCGACAGCACCCTCAATATTCGGAGCGGCGATCTTAACCCCCGAAGCCGCAATGACCTCGTTCACAGACGTAAATTTTGTCTTCTTATCGCGCATCTCTGCCAACGGAGCAGGCTGAAACAGCGCTCGGC
>CAZHJH010000095.1:0-5146 GCA_964533475.1 uncultured Methanosarcinales archaeon | reverse complement strand
AGCTCTGTTACTGACATCTCTTTATCTCTTAAAAGATTCAATATTTCTAATCTTGTAGGATTTGAAAACACTTTACATATCTCAGCATGAATTGTATATAACTCCTTCATATTATCACATTAGAATATTCTAATATTTAAATACCTTTCGGTTTTTTCTTAACAGAACTCCGCTCACGGCGACACCACGCTGTTATCATTTGATGAGCCACATACAAAGAAATCAGAAAAAAAATAAAAAAATCGCTTTGAGTACGATGAATAGGACTTTAGAATCTTCGTCTCTTCGCGTAGCAATCCTTGCAATACACGGGCTTTCCGCTCTGCGGCTTGAACGGAACTTCGCATTCCTTGCCACATTCAGAGCACGTTGCCTTATGCATTTCTCGCGGCCCAAAATCGCGCTTAAATCCGCCGCCGCCTTCGTTAAAATCTCTCATGTTGTTTTCCTCCTAGTTTCGACAGAAACCCTTCTAGACTTCCGTCGTAAGCGTCCAGAAAGGGGGTGTATTTAAAAAGCTATTGGTGAAAAAAAGGCAAATTATCCGGTTTTGATATATCCACAAGAAAACATTATGTGCTCACATCATATCGTATTCTCCATCACAAACTATTTAAATCAACACGCTTAGCTTCTCGCTATGGGTGGTCAAAGCGCATTAAAAGTGATCGTAGGAGAAACACTCCGCAATCTTCCGAGTTTTATCGTTTTGCTTCTTATTTTGGCGCTCGTCATTGGCATCCGCATGGAGCTCAATAAGACAGACGTGTACGATGCGCTTCGTAATGAACTCACGGGGAATCCTGAATTCAAAGACTATGTTAAAGAAAACCCACGCATTACGTACATCACGGCAGAGATCCTAACCGCGTCCCAGCAGACCCCGTTCTTCAGAGACGCGAAGATCGGGCAATGGCTGTTAGAATATCCAAGCGGGTTCAGCGCAATTTATGATTCAAAAACGGATAGCGTCGTGAATAAAGTGAAAGTGGAGACGGGTCCGGGAGATCTCTTAACGAAGTTCATGGCGAATGAGGAATATTCCGCATATGCGGGCATACAGCCGCAGGTTATTAAAATCTTGCCTGAGAACTTGGCATCGTTGCAGGGGCAGATTTCTGGCCTGAATGAGCAAAACATTGGCCAGTACATCCTGAGCTATCCGGACAGAGTCATCATCTACGATTACGGGAATGACACAGTTGTCCTTGATGCGCCTTTGCAGCAGGCGCTGCCTCAGGACTTCTCTCAGAAGCTCATGGCGCATAATGAGATAAAGCCGTTTGCTGCCCAAAATCCCCAAATCGCTATCATTGATGACGCGCTGTCACAGCAGATTAAGACGCTGGACCCGACAATAGGGGATGCAGCGTCCGTAGGATTGTATGCGCTGCAGTATCCAACCCATCTTGTGATCTATGATTATGCGACGGACACAATAACGGCCGTGATCGCATTGCAGAATGGCAACTGAATTCCAGAATAAGGTGTATCGTCTTCTGAAAAGAATACCAAGAGGAAAAGTGACTACATATAAGCACATCGCTCATGCGCTAAAGTGTAAAGCATATCGCGCAGTTGGAATGGCGTGCAATAAAAATCCATTTGCTCCAAAAGTTCCTTGTCATCGCGTCGTAAACAGCGACGGTACTCTGGGAGGGTTTGCACGGGGAGTAAAAGCGAAAAAAGCCCTATTAACGCGAGAAGGGATAGAGATTACAAACAACACGATTGTGAAGTTTAAGCAGGTCGTGTATAGATTCTGAGCAACAACAATATTTATAAACGGTTAAACCGGAATTCTATTTTATGATTCCTCAACATCTTCTTACCCCGGGTTATATTCATATGGTCGTCGGCACGATGGATTCGTGCAAATCGCTTGAACTCATCCTTATTGCAAGGCACATTGAACACGCTGTTGGAATGCAGGTTATCGGACTCAAGCCATTAGTAGATACATATTCAGTCAATATTCAGACTGATTTTGGCGGCGCGGATGGCAAACCGATTGAGTTCACGCCAACAATACAATATGATGAGCAAAATCCATTTGGTGTTCTTGATGAACTGGTACGCTATGATCCGGCCAATACACTTATTATCCATGATGAGGACCATATGGTCCCTCAGATCGCGAACCTGATGAGAGAGATAAGGATGATGGGATTCCCGCAAGTCGGGGCAGCGCTCCAGATGCTCTTCAACGGCGATAGTTTCATGAACATCGCAGAAGCGCTCACTTTAGCGAATAGTATGGAAGTGAAGCATGCATGGTGTAAACTGCCTGGAATTCGGTGCAGAGCGCCCGCATATTTCACTCAGCGACTCCATAA
This sequence comes from uncultured Methanosarcinales archaeon, assembly GCA_964533475.1. Classification (GTDB taxonomy): domain Archaea; phylum Nanobdellota; class Nanobdellia; order Woesearchaeales; family JAGVYU01; genus JAGVYU01. The sequence continues at coordinate 2,810 of CAZHJH010000095.1, read as the reverse complement.
CGGTAACCCAGACAGCTATGATTCTCCCGTAATTATCCCCAAAGGCACACCCGGGTACTCCTATCATCCCGCATGCTATAAACATCATTCTATTCCCGGAAGACCTAGGTACAAGCCCAGTCATATCCCCGATCGCTAATTTCAGAATTATTTTACACAAACCTTAAAAACCCCAAAGATTCAGAAACCCTTTATGAAACCAACAGTCCTCATCATTGAAGACGAACATCACATCGCTTCAGCTGAAAAGCTCATCCTTGAAGACTATTTCGCCGTGCATATCGCGAAGGATGGCCATGAAGGCCTTGAGAAGGCAAAAAAGATTAAGCCAGACCTTGTAATTCTTGATCTCATGCTGCCGAAGAGAGGAGGGTATGACCTGTGTTTTACGATGCGCCAGCATCCAGACCTGAAAAACTCAAAGATTCTCATGGTGACGGCAAAGGCGCAGCAAATCGATAAGGATAAGGGCACGATGGTGGGCGCTGATGACTATCTGACGAAGCCATTCGACGCGGATGAGCTGCTGAGAAGGGCACAGTCGCTGTTAAAATGATGATGAGGTAATCGCTCGCACTCATGAGTTGGGAATCAACGCTTGCATTCTTGTCATTGGACACGCTGCATAGGCTGTTCTTCTTTCTTGGCACGACGGAGGGTTTTCTCTTCAAGGCTACGCTGGAGCTCGTTATATTCACGCTGCTTGCATATATGGTTGTCTCTGAGTACATCCAAAGCAAGCAGCAGGAGATGCGTTTTCTCATCATCGCGCTGTTTACGATCATGCTGCACCGCATCTTTTTTGTCGCGGTGTACGCGAACACCGTGTTTCGCGGCCAGCCCCTGACCATTTTCAACAGCTGGCTTCCTCTGTTCATGTCACTGCTCGAGCTTATCGCGCTGATCCTCTTCATCAATGCGTTTCTCTTTCAGTTTTTCAAGATTCAGTTTAACAAGGAGAGTATGTGGAAAGAGTTCACGCTTGTCTTGGCGACGACGCTCATTGTTGGGTTTTTCTGGCTTCAGGAGTATGCGAGCAATCCGAGCGCCAATTTTACGCTGTTCTGGGGCGAGCTGGCATTCTTGCTCATCTCCATTGGCCTGGTTCTCTTTGCGCTGTACACGATTGTCCATGGCCCTTTTACGAAGTACAGGATACGCTTATTCGCGGCTTTTTTTTTATACCTCATCGCACCGACGCTGCATATTATTAACCAGTTCATCTTTGGAGACCAGAATCTCAGGCTCAAGCTTCTGGAACAGCCATTTCCCTTCCTCGCGATCTGTTTGTTCTACGAGATCACATACAGAAAACTCGTGGATAAGGCATATTTGAGGGAGCAGCTCGCGGAGTCTGAAAAAAAGTATCAGCAAGAGAAAGAGCTTGGCAAGCTCAAAGACGAGTTCATCTCTGTCGTGAGCCATGAGCTGAAAACGCCCATAACCTCAATGAAGCTCTACTTGTCGCTGCTGAAAAAAAAGAAGTTTGGAAAGCTGACGCGCAAACAGGAGGACGCGCTGCATATCATTGAGGATGAGAGTGATCGCCTAGCGCACTTGATTCATGACACGCTGGATCTTTCAAGGCTGGAAGCAGGGAAAGGCACGCTGCATACGGAAGCGTTTGACCTCCATGACCTTGGCAATCCGCTGTATTACCAGGTCGCGGGAGAAAAGGGCATCAAGATCGTGTTTCGGATCCACCCGGGCTTTGTTGTGCATGTGGATAAGCGAAAGTTCATGCAGGTGTTTATGAATCTGTTAAGCAATGCGATCAAGTTCACTGAGAAAAAAGGGACAATTACGATTCGCGCTGAGAAGAATGATCGGGAATGGAAATTGCACGTTGAAGATACGGGTAAGGGAATTCCGGAACAGGAGCTCCCGAAATTGTTCAGCAAATTCTATCAGGTGGATTCTCCGATGACACGGCAGCACTCCGGCTTTGGCCTGGGCCTTGCGATTGTTAAGGAGATTGTATCGCTGCATGGGGGCAGCGTGGAAGTGCAGTCAACAGAGGGAAAAGGAAGCACGTTCACGGTTGTGATGCCCGACAATATCTCCCAAAGCAACCTTTTTAAACAGTCTCCCAATTCTTAACCGTACGCCCCCGTAGCATAGTAGCTATTGCGTTACCTTGGTATTTAAGAACAACGAGGTAAAGGCCGTGGGTGCAACTCCCATCGGGGGCTTTAGATCTTCATCCATCTACTTTTTAAAGTCCCGCAGGAGGCTTAAGAATTCTTTCTCCTCTTCCCAAACATCTCGTGCATGATGAGATTCGTCGCTAGCAATAATAGTGTTCCTACAATAACAAAGGCGACAAAACCAAGAAGGAATGGCACGTAATACCCTTCGAAAAACCAGGGCATGATCATCGTGTATATGTATAATGTGCCTCCGCCCGCGAGGCCTGCGGCGAAACTGACAGCAACGGTTTTTGACAATGCGTCCTTTGGATAAATCTGCTGGATGAGCGTTGGCTCACGCTTTTTCTTTGCCATAAGTGCTTTCTCACAATTTGAGTATATAAATTTTGTCATAATGGTTGGCCTACAATCATGCGAACATATGCTTCGTATCCAAAATAAGCATATAAACCCCGCTTCGTATCAGGGTTGTATGAAGTGGGGGATTATACTGTTTGCAGTATTACTGAGTCCTGTAGCCGTCTTGGGCGCGGTGTATGATGATTTCTCGTCAAATGCGCTGAATGCGTCGCTGTGGACGATTGAGCAGGATGAGGGTATTTCAGGTTTGGAGACTGCTGCGGTTGCAAACGAGCAATTCACGCTGCAGCAGACAATCGC
>CAZHJH010000094.1:0-5208 GCA_964533475.1 uncultured Methanosarcinales archaeon | reverse complement strand
TCTTTGGGGAAGTGAGAGAGGATAGGATGCCCGCAATCCAAGAATCGCTGAGCCGTATCAAGATTATCCCTTTTTCATTACGATTACAACGATTAGGATGTTTTCCAAACGCTCGAAATCCGAGAGTGCTTTGGGCAGGATATGAAGAAAGCCAGGAATTAAAGGAACTTCATGCCCGGGTTGACTCTGCAGTATCACAATGGTTTGAACAGGAAAAGCAGTTCAAAGGGCATGTAACGATTGCGAGGGTGAAATATATTGAGGAGAGCATGTCAGTTGCGGAGATACTCAATGCAACCACTCTTCCACCATTCACTATGGGCGTTTCTGGAATTACATTGTTTTCGAGCGAGTTGAAGGGAGATGGGCCGATATACACTCTTGTCGCTACTTTCTAACTATTCTGCAAGCAACCTGCGGACTTCTTGTAGTGCTGCATTTCTTTGTTCGCACTGCATACGATACTCCTTAGCTTCTTGTGTTAACCCCTGGGCATGGAAGTGATTATACCTTTCAACCGCCAATTCATATACTTTATGTGCCTCTTTGCTTTCTATGCGCGCAATATTTCCCCCCAAAGATGGGTCCTCCACCCCGCATATCCTATTCACTCTCACGCGTGCGCCTTTCCCGAATATACATCCCTTCTCAAGCATATATTTTCGCTCATGAACACCCAATCGTATGTTGCCTATCCGACCAACAATATCTCCATAAAAAAGACTCCAATCCTCGGCTTTATGCACAAATGCCAGCATCTCATCCAAAGTTAAATCTGGAGATACGCTCGTTTGTGTATCAATTTCATCTGTCATTTTTCTCCCTCCTATTTGTTTCTTGATATAGCGAAATGTACTGCAATATTTCGGCGTTCTCGGGAAAAAGAAGCCTACAGAGTTGCAGAATACCTCTCGAAAATTCAGATTCGCTTAGATTAAAAGAGATCCGGCCTTGGTATGTGCATCCCCCGTACTGACAATCGAATGAGTAATCAACCAATGTTACCGTCCCTTCATCAGGGATCTCAAACACAGCCCTCCTCTCTTCGTCTGCGTGAATTTTAAATTGCAAATGATCTGGTACCTTTCGAATATCCCTTTCCTGCAGCTGTCCTGCGTAACTTTCACAATATTTCTCAAGCAAACCTATACGATCAAAAAAGAATGCACTTCCAGGTATTCCTCTAAAGTCTCTATCTGGTCTGTGCTCATGTGTTTCTGTCTTATAGCCAATTTCTAAATGCATGATTTTCACCCGAAAGTTAGCATTATTGCCATCAATCAGTAGTAATAATGTACATATATATCAAGTTAATGTTCTATATATTTGACAAATCAGTAAAATTAATATATGAAATGCTAATACAGCCATATTTATGAACATCGACGCTAAAGACCGCGGTATCCTTTATTGGCTTGACCACGATGCACGAGCCTCCCTTGGGCAGATTGCACGCAGAGCACGGCTTTCTAAACAAGTCGTTGACTATAGGATCAAGAGATTAGAGAAAGAAGGAATCATCCGAAACTATTATTCCGTCATCAATTTCTCACCACTTGGATACACGCAGTATAAGCTCTATATCAAGCTTACATCAGCAATGCATGAAAGTAAGTGTATTGAACACTGGAAAAAAAGCAGCAACACAATATGGATTGCATCATGCAGGGGACACTGGGATATTACAGTATCAATCCTTGCGAAAAACGCAAAGGAGATAGGAAATATTATTGACGATTTCATGCAGAAGCACTCTCTCAACATTCAGGAGAAGGACATTCTCATTACCCAGCGTTCTCCTGTTTTTACGAGATCATATCTCGCGGCAACCAAAGAGAAAAAAGAGTTTGTATATACTGCGGGTGCAGAAGAGTATACTCCTGATTCAACAGAACATACGCTTCTCTTGTATCTTGCAGAGCACGCAAGAGACTCCATCTTAGACATTATGAAGAGCACAGGATTAACTCGGGACATTATTCATTATAGGATTCGCAAATTGCAGAAGCAGGGCATTATCAGCCAATCGAGGGTTACTATTGACCTTTCCAAAATCGGGCTCAAACTCTACAAAATCCTCATCAAGCTCCAGAGCGCTTCACTCCCGCGAGAGGCAAGCCTCATGCAGTTTGTTAAACACCACACATATGGAACACAATTCTTAAGGATCCTGGGCGCATGGGATATAGAACTGGAGTTTGAAGTTCCGGATGAAGAAGCGCTCTATCATATCATTGATGAAATCAGATCCAAATACGCAGACATCATTGGAGATTACGATGTCCTGTGGGTGCACAAGGACTATAAACTCAATTATTATCCTTTTACAATACCTTTATAAATCCGGGGGCACTCCTTTTCCTCATAACCAACCGCATCACGCTTACTCGGTGTGATGCACATGCCCGTGTGAGGTTATAAAGATCACGGGGAGGAACTTACAATGGCAGAACAACTTTTAGTGCCGCAAGACACGTATCTCAAGGCAGGCATCCATATCGGAACAAAGTTCCGAACGAAGTACATGGAACAGTTCATTTACAAAACAAGACCAGACGGACTTTCCGTGCTCAATCTTTCAAAAATCGATGAACGCCTCAAAATCGCGGGAAGCATGCTCTCACAATATGAGCCCAAGGATATTCTCCTCGTCAGCCGGAGGGAAAATAGCTGGAAAGCGGTAAAAGCCTTTGGGAAGGTGACAGGAATAAGAGTCTTTGCCGGAAGATACCCCCCGGGAATCCTCACAAATCCAGCGCTAAAAATCTACACAGAAGCGAAACTCATCTTCGTAACCGATAGCTGGCCAGATCGAAATGCGATCAATGATGCCATGAAGATTGGCATCCCGGTTGTTGCGCTCTGCGATACGAATAATACGTCAAACAACATTGACCTCGTCATACCCTGCAACAATAAGGGCAAGAAAAGCCTTGGATTATTGTTCTGGATACTCGCGCGCGAATATCTTGTAGGCAGGGGAGTGCTCGAAAAACCAGAAGATTTCACAGAACCTCTGGAAAACTTCTCGGAGGAATAGGCTCAATTCCCGTATCCGTGATGCGAAAGCGCTCTTCCCTATGACTGAGCGTGGGATGCTTTTCAAGGATCGCATACCGCATCCTTCCCTTCTTCTCAAGCAGAAGAATCACTTTACACCGACGTGGTAAAATAAAACCCCCCACCATACGTTGCGCCTTATTCTCAATATCAAGATACGCCTGCGCAGTAATCACGACAGGAATATGGTTCTCTTTTGAAATTCTTGACAATTCCTCAGTAATCTTCACAAACTCATCATTCACAGATTTATGATCTTCAGCTCCTGCCAGCCCAAGCCGGTAGTCTGAAGTGAGAGAATCTACGCAGATAAGCCCAAGATGAGGAGCGAGTTCTCCCAGCTGAACAACCGTGCTGTTCAACTCCGAAAAAGAGCCTGGACACAACCGCAAAATGCGGCCAAGGGCATCCGTATCAGGGCAAAGCTGAAGAGCGCGCTCAGCGTGAAAATTCTGCTCAGTATCCACATACGCAACCTTCTTCATACGCTTCGCGCACGCTACCGCAGCTAGCATGCAGCAAAGACTTTTTCCAGTTGCAGGAGTACCATATATCCCGGTTATCCAGGGCTCATATCCTCCCTGCAAGAGCGCATTGAGCACGGCCGAGCCAGAGTCAATCATATACACTAAATAAGCTATGTATTCTTAGCTGTTGCGAAACACTTAAATAGGCACTTTTGCATCGGAGCGCTATGAAACGGCAGCATTGGATACTCCTCTGCATCATGATTCTCACACTCGGTGTGCGTCTCTTCTACAGCCTTTCTGAACAAGAATTCAGCACCGGAAGCTCATACTTCATTGTACGCCAGGTTGAACACATCGCAACAACAGGAGCGCCAATGTATCACGATGCTCTCAGTGTGGGAGGAAGAATATACAGCTTCAGCCCATTATATGTGTATGTGCTTTCAGGATTCTGGCTTTTGTCACAGCACTTTATGATGCTCAAGATCGTTTCAGAAATTCTCTTGATCCTCCTCATACCGTTATGTTACGCCGTCGCATATAGACTAACAAAACACATGACAACAAGCCTTTTAATCGCGGCAGTCGCGGGATTCACCCCCTTTCTCTACCTCAGCACACTCAATGAGCTTACCATGTACAGCCTTGCGCTTCCCTTACATGTCTATCTTATATGGATCTTCATGGATATCAAAAAACCCCGGGCAATCCCCATGTTCATAGCAGGGTTTATGGTTCTCATGCTCACCCACCCTAGCGTTTTCCTTTTCCTGGCAGCTGCATTCCTCTCCATGCTGCTTCTCTGGGTAGCAGATCAGCCGTTAGTTCGACGGGAGATTGAGCTGCTCGCATTTAGCCTCTTTTTTGGAATCTGGTTTCACCTGATCCTCTATAAAGACGTTCTCCTCAAGGCAGGTGTCGGCTTCTTCTGGCAGAACCTTCCGGAATACCTGCTCAGGAACGCGTACACGGGAGTAAACATCTTTGAGATGATCTACCTGATTGGAGTGCTGCCCTGCCTCTTTGCCGCTTTTGTGTTCTACCGCTATCTCTTCCGCGAGCAAGGCAGAAATCTCTATCTGCTCATCAGCTATGCCCTTGTCGTGCTCATCTTGCTTTGGCTGCGACTGCTTCCTGCGAATGTAGGGCTCACCTTTCTCAGCATCGTCTTTGTCCTCATGTCAGCAGCCCCCCTCAACACACTCTTTGAGCTCTTTCCCAATATGAAAAGCGCAGTTCTCACGAACCTTTTTACTGTCCTCCTCATTGTCATCTTTTTCATGAGCTCACTCATACCCGCACTCTACTATGCGGACACGAAACGGGCGCAAGCGATCTCTCCCGAAGAGCTGCCAGGATATGCGTGGATGCGTGAGCATCTGCCCCACGATGCAGTCGTAGCTTCCTCCCGGGAGGAAGGACCTCTGCTCAATTATTATGGCATACGATCTGTGGTTGATCCTGATTTTTTGCTCATCACGGACTCCAGTGAGCGCTATGAAAAAATCAGAACCTTGTATCATACAACCTCTATAACAGAAGCGCTGCGCATCATGCAAGAGTTTCGCATTACTCACATCCTTATGTCTCAGCGTGCTCAACGTGAATATGACATGGAACGACTTGCGTACACGCAAGATCCATGTTTTAAGCTCATCTCTACATCGGGGGGATATCT
>CAZHJH010000093.1:0-5276 GCA_964533475.1 uncultured Methanosarcinales archaeon | reverse complement strand
TCGCCTCAATGATTACGGTTATGATCCTTCCGGAGCGCAGCGTCTCATACTGCACGTCGATCTGCCTGAACACATGCCTTCCTTTGTGATAATGCACGTCTCTCAGGACGGAATGATACCCTTTGCGAGCCAGCAGCATCTCAAGCCAGAGCTCAAACTGCGTGCCTTTGACTTGTTCAGGGGTCATTCCAATCCTTCATTTCCAACCTGAGTATAAAAGAGAACGGTGTATGAAGGAAGACAACAACAATCCTTAAATATCTCACATACATTCCCATCGGATATGAATGCCACGCCAAGCTTTTCTACCCGCATGAACAACCGTCTAGATGACTTTTTCATGACGGGTCTTAACTTAGTCGGTGTTTTAGGTGATGACCTATATCATCTTATCTTAGAGGGGCGTAAGAAAGCATCGCCGTATGTTGCATGTGCAGCCGGTGAGTATGAAACGATTGATGCCGCAGTGAGAGAAGCAATGCAGGATTCTGAGCTTAGGACTTTGGCGCATGTCGTCGCTGATAATGCCCATAAGGGAAAAGAGGCGATGCGCTATGCTCTCCAATGCACTCGTGACGCGTACACATCGGGATTGGAAAGTCTTGCGCAGACAAATCCAAGGGTTGCCGGCTGGTGGCAGGGCCTTGTTAATTCTCAGCTCGGAACGAAAACAAATTATAGGCCTGATTGTGATGAGTATATGCATGCGATGACCCAGGGCAAAATTGTTGGCTTCGGTATGAACATAGCGTCGTTAGGATATGTGAGGAGGTTTGTCTTGGCACGAGTGATTGCGGCGATTCCCCTTTTAACACGGGGACCAAAGTATTTTGCAGGCGCGCTGAATCGTGCAGTTGAAGAGACGCGCGAGTGGAATGCAAAGGCTCCTGACAGGCGGCAGTATTAGATACTGCAGAGTTCTTAAGAAAAAAAGTAAAAAAATAAAGTATAAATAACTAAAAAAATTAAGCTGCTAATCGGGTTTGGTACTTAAGAATCGCGTCAGCTGCCCTTCGTTTTCCATCCACAACGATGCGCTCTATCTCAGCAGCGTTCTCTGCGCTTTCCTTTCGAAGACGATTGATGTCTTCCCGGGATTTGGTCTGGAAATCCACGACATAGTCGACAAGCCCTTGTACCGTTGTTGTATTGTACGTTTTTCCAAACGCTGTTACAATCGCCGCTTCTTCCGCTTGGGCGCCGAGTTCTCTGATAGCATTAAGCGCTTTATCAGCACCCGCTTTCATGGCTTCTACAGCCTCCGTTTGCTCATGAAGCCCGCCCTGTTGTGTAAAGAGGGCTGCGAGGGTTGTGTACACAATCTCGTTAGTTCCAAAGAAGGATACTCCTCGGCTATACACCTGTTTCTTGACGCCATGTGTCTGAAGGAGCTTCGCCATCAATGTTTCCCCCACATTGTAGCCAACGGTGAGATCTTCCTTCACATTTTTGATGAGCTGATAGCGACTGTCCTCAGTTTCAAAGGCGCGTTGTGATTCCTCTCGCGCAAGCTCAAGGGATCTTTTTTCAGCTTCGACGGTTCCTGCGTATGCTGATACAGCATTAGCCGCTTTGCCCAACGCATCCTGACTATCTTTGAACCGCTTTTCTTGCGTAGCAAACAGTTCATCGACGACAATTCTTGCTTGCTGAACTGACATTCGGAAATCTCGATACCCATTAAGAATCTCTTCCTCACGCTCCAATTGCTCTCTTGTGTCTCTGCCAACGGCAGTGTATAATTTGCCGATTTTCTCAAACCGATCAGCGGGAGTTCCGCGCACGGTTCGCATCCATAACTCCTGGGCTCCCTCAACAAGGCTTACAGTATGATCCGCGCGATGTGAGATCAATGATCTAGCATCTTCAATAACTGAATCAAAGAGATCTGTAATATCCTGGTAGCGTTGGCCAAAATGCATGCCCTCGACTTTATCGCGCACCATTTGGCTGAATGCGCTCATGTGTCGAACGGTCTTGGCAATGACCATTACGCGTGCCTCATCAACGGGAGCCAAATCCTCAAGAAGTGTTGCGAGGCTGTTCTCTTCGGCTTGAGGGGCGATCTTGAATTTCTTTAAAACCGCTAGTGCTCTGTCGAGATAGTCCTGGAGTCCCGGTGTCGGGACATTGGGTAATGCAAGGGCGTCTGTCATGCGAAAGATAAATAAAGCTCTCTTTTTAAATGTATGCATAGTAACTACTATAGAATAGTGCAATATAATAAAGTTTATAAAATCAGGCTCAGTTACGTGGCTATATGGTTTCTGATCAACCAACCTTGGACCAAAAGATAGCTATGTCTGAAATGGCGACGGAGATCCGTAAGCAGATGGATTCTGTCGAAGCGCAATTCAATCGACCAGAAAGGCGCGCCAAGATGATTGAGGATATTCTTGAGGGTGCCAAAGTCAGCGGTGAGGCAATGAAGCCCGAATATGCCGCTGCTGCTGTCGATACTTGGTTTGACACGTTGAATCAATACGAACCGAATCCGCCCGGATTCTGGCACACATTCTGGAATCTGTATATTAATCGCGTCCAGATATTCAAAACGATTGCGTGTGGAACTGCGGGAATAGCGACACTTGCGGCCATTGGAATCGGTGCGCAAAGATTCATTGCTTATAGGGCCGAGCGCGGCGCAGAGCAGGCTGTTGTGGAGAGTCATGCGCAATTTCAGCGTCTGCAGAATCAATCAGCTTCATTGCAGGCGAGCTCATCCCAATATCACCTCGAGGGCAATCCTGAGATCAGCGCGATCTTAAGTTCTTCAAGAGACAGAATCGGAGGGGTTTCTGAATTTTTCGTGATATGGTGCCCAAATGGCGATAGTACCGAAGCAGTGACTCGCCAAAACTATGAAGAGGCCAATCAACATCTCATCGGCGTCAATGATGCGCTCGGTCAAATTGCAAGCAGTCTCGACACGGGACGTCAGCGAGTCGCGGTCTTTCAGGAAAGCAATCAAATTCAGGATTCACTCGAAAGACTCATCACGGGGATTCGAGAGGAGAGTCCTCCCCAGCAGTTGTTAACCCGATCGGAAGCTGCATATCAAACCGGCATTTTGGCGGCCCAGAATCTCAATGTAGGTGAGGCGCGATCCGCGCAGCAACAATTAAATGATCTCGCGCAGGGTGTTCGGGATTTCCGTGTCCTTCCGGACCAAGCTGAGCAGCGGTATCAATCCATTCTTCAAATTGTTCAAGAGCCCGCAGCCCGAACGCAAGCTGACGCAATATATGCGACCGCACAACAGGCTTTCAGCACAGCGGATATTCCAACACTCAGGCAGTCCGTGCAAAATTTAGACGCTCTTAGCGCTATCCTAAATCAAGAATATCAAGTTGTCATCGTAAATAGACAGGGATTACGAAGCGGGATAGACCGATATTATACAGATCAAAATGGCAGACGATCTGCAGGGTATTACCTGATAGTAGAGGCGAGAGACGCACAGGGCAATGTTATCCCTCAGTATATCCGAAGCCAGGAAACAAATCAAACCGAGCAAGTGACGATGTGGGGAGAACAAGTCCCTGAAGAAGTGTACCAAAGAGTCGGCGGGGATAAACAGGATGACGGATTGATCAATGGCCGCGCAAATGCTAACGGAGTTGTAGGAGTCAAACATCGAGGATTTTTGTCATATGGTATCACATTTACAGATAATAGTAATCAGCCCTTGCAAAGAACGGGGCAGATCACGCACTGGTGAACAACATGAGCAGAAGCGGAAAAGATGTGTATTCGGCGATCGGACGTCAAGTGACGGAAGCGCAAGCTGAATATGATCAATTAAACAATGTAGTCACGCGTGCAGAACGGGAAATAGAGCAATTAGCAGAACAACGGGAATCGGTACTTAGTAATCTTGCTTCTATCTATTTACCAGAATTGACCGCGGACAGCGTTAAAACGACCTTAAAAGAGGTGCAGTCAACGGTTCAGCAGCTGTTCAAGGACAAGCAGAAACGCAGATCCGAGCTTCAGGAAGCGATGGACCGTTCTCAAAAGCGAAGAACTGAACTGGAAGCACAGGCTGTAAAGCTCACAGGTACAATCGACAACCTTGTTGATCAAGCTGAAGAGATCCAGGGAAAAGTCGTCGCAGAGATTGAACTAGACCCAAGGTACAAAAAAATCAGCCAACGTGAAAACAGCATGCTTGCGAGAATCCCTGGAGACGAAGCCGAGCTTAGAGCCAGGCAAGACGAAGCGCAACGACATCTTCCCAAATTCACGAATGACCGACTCTTCATGCATCTTGTTGCAAAAGGGTTTGGAACGGACAGGTACTCAGGTAGAGGAATCTTTCGGAATTTGGACCGCATGCTGGCGCAGTACAACCGATTCAGCGTGAAATTTGAACGTTACACGAACTTGCAAACGATGCCAGCGCTCATGGCTGAGAATTTGGAGCTCAGGAAAAGGGAGATTGCTGGTCTTAAGGAACAGCTCGATCCTATAGAGAATGCAGTTGAAGAGAGATATGGGCTTCCCAAAGTGTTGCAAGAGGGAAAAGATGCCGAGCAGCAGCTCGCGCGCACACGCGAGCAGATTGAGGCGGCTGATCGCGAATACAAGGGGTTGGCAGCTGAATTGAAAAGCCACGACAGTACAAAAGACGGTTATCATCAGGATGCCGTTGGAAAATTGAAAGCGTATCTTAAGGGTGAAGACATCGCAGACTTAAAGCGCAGAGCCCTAAAAACTCCAGACGCACGCGATGACAATCTTGTCTCAAAACTTGAGGACACAGACGCCAATGTGCGCAGGTTGAAGAATGATATCAAGGAAAAACGACAGAAACGTGATGCCGCACTCGATAGGTTGCAGGATATTCAGGACATTCATACGAGATTTTCACGTGAGGACTATGATCACAGTAGATCTTACTTTGATAACGGCCTTGATATTGACGATGTATTAACCGGGTATATGCTCGGTCGCATGTCAAATGACGAGGCATGGCGCAGCATTTCATCCCACCATCATAGAAGACCGGCAGAAACGCATTCCTCATCTTCATACGGCTCCCGCAGGAGTTCATGGGATAGCTATTCGGGGGGCAGCAGTTCGTCATCTAGCAGCTCAGGTAGCTTCGGAGGATTTGGCGGCGGCGGATTCTCAAGCGGCCGTGGATTTTGAAAATACTTATAAACTCCTTATTTTCTCTTCTGTGAATGTCAAAGGTTCAGGATTCTGTGCACAAAGGCCTTTCCTGGTTTAATTTCTCCAAAACCCAAGCAATAATCATCCTTTGCGGCGTT
>CAZHJH010000092.1:2159-5464 GCA_964533475.1 uncultured Methanosarcinales archaeon | reverse complement strand
CTCCTTTCTTTGCGAAGGCCCTTGAAGGCCTGTTTGATGTTGCTTGGGACAAGATGAAGCCGATCTAATCGGTTTTTTCCTTCTTTTTTTGTTATATTGCCCGTAAATCTACGGATTCCACAATACAATGACTACTCCAGAGTAACAATCATATAACAGATAAATATTTATAGTTTGTGCTTCCCGACTTTTCCTTATTTACTATCGTTTGGGGGTTTAAGGTGGCAGAAAAGGCGTTAAAGCAGCTCATTAACTCATTACACCCGCTCGAGCGGAAACTCATACCATATTTGGAGCAAACAAGCTCCGTGGAAAGCCTCATTCAGCTTTCCCAGATGAAGGATGTTGAGGTTATGCGGGCGCTGCAGTGGCTGCAGAACAAGAAGGCCGTGAAGATTACAGAGGCGGTTAAGGAAATCATCGCCTTAGGCCCCAATGGCAAGCTTTATGCGGAAAAAGGGCTTCCTGAGCGCAGATTGCTTGATCTATTGAAATCTGGGCCGTTGACGCTCACGCAGGTCACAAAAAGCCTCAATCTCTCAAAAGATGAGCTCAATATCTGCCTTGGGGTTCTCAGAAAAAAGGCCGCAATCCTCATCACGAAAGAGAAGGAGATCACCGTACGCATTCTTGATCAAGGAAAGCAGCTGCTGAGCAAAGAGATGCTCGAAGAGCGTTTCTTGAAGCGTGAATTCCCGGTTCCCGTTGAGGACCTCGAGCCCGAAGAGAAATATGCGTTCCAAACCCTTGTGAAGAGAAAGAACATTCTCAGGGGCATCGAGCAGAAAAAGAAAGGGTTTGAGCTCACTGAACTTGGGAAGCTATTGGTCAAGGAGAAGGTTGTCTCCGGTGACTTTATAGACATGATCACCCCTAAGATCATTCGGGAGCGCCTCTGGAAGGGAAAGGAGTTCAGGCGCTACGATATCAAGATCAATGTTCCCAAAGCGTATCCTGTGCGCAAGCAGCATTATAGAAAGTTTTTGGAGCATGTGAGAACAAAGTTCATCGCGCTCGGATTTAAGGAGATGTCCGGTCCTGTTGTTGAGACCGAATTCTGGAATATGGACGCGCTCTTCATGCCGCAGTTTCACTCAGCCCGCAGTATTCATGACGTCTACTACATCAAGGAGCCCGAATACGGCAAGCTTGATCGCGCGCTTGTCGACCGCGTTAAAAAAGCGCATGAAAATGGATTTGGCACTGGCTCAAAGGGCTGGCAGTATGTCTTTGATGTCAAGCGGACGCACCGCAATATTCTGCGCAGCCATGACACGTCCATTTCTCCGCGCGTCCTGTCTTCAAAGGATCTTCAGATTCCCGGTAAGTACTTTCAGACAGTTAGGTGTTTTCGTTATGATGTGATTGACGCCACGCATCTTCCGGATTTTAATCAAACCGGGGGATTTGTTATCGAACCCGGGATTAATTTTGGCCATCTGAAAGGCCTTCTGAAGCTCTTTGCTGAAGAGTTTTGCCAAACGGATCAAGTTCGGATTAAACCAGCGTATTTCCCATTTACGGAACCTTCTGCCCAGCTCATGGCAAAACATCCTGATCTGGGATGGATTGAGCTTGCGGGCTCAGGAATTTTCCGCCCGGAAATGTGTAAGCCCCTCGGCGTTGATGTTCCCGTCATAGCTTGGGGTGTTGGCGTGGAGCGACTGGCAATGTTTACGCTTGGGCTGAAGGACATTCGCGATTTGTTTACACACGATTTGGAATATATGAGAAAGATCAGAGTGATCTAAATGCCTACACTCACGTTTGCGCTTAAGGATATCCAGGAGCTTGTCGGGAAGAAGCTCTCCATTGAGGATCTCAATGAGCTTATGGGCTATGCAAAAGGAGCCGTGGAAGGCTATGATAAAGAGAGCGATCAAGTTTCTGTGAGTGTGGATGATACAAATCTTCCTTACCTTTGGAGCGCTGAAGGGCTTGCGCGGCTGTTTCGCCAAGTGCTTGGATACTCAAAAGGCATTGCGCCGTTGAAAATTCATAAAGGAGAATATCAGATCGTCGTTGATGAGAGTGTCTCAAAGATCCGGCCGTACATCGCGTCATTTGTCGCGCGAGGCAAAAAAGTGTCAGAGTATTTGCTGAAGCAGATGATCCAGCTCCAGGAAAAATTATCAGAAGGCTATGGGCGAAGGCGCGAGAAGATTGCGATTGGAGTGTACCGCCTGGGACATATCTCGTTTCCTGTCACGTATAAGGCGACGCATCCGGAGTCTGTCCGCTTTGTTCCCCTTGACTTTAGAAAGGAGATGACGCAGCAGGAGATTCTTGAGGAGCATCCGAAGGGAATTGAGTATGCTTCGCTCCTTGCAGGCGCCAAGAAGTATCCGTTGCTCATGGATGATAAGCGCGTTGTGCTCTCCTTTCCCCCAATAATCAATTCCGCTTCGACAGGAAAATTGGAGCTCGGCGATCAGGACATATTCATCGAGGCAACAGGCACAGACCAGGATGCAATTCTCTTAGCGATGAATATCTTCGCGTATGCGCTGTATGAACGAGGCTTCACAATTTATTCCGTTGACATCCGATATAAGACAAAAAAAATTACGACGCCTCGAATGTTCGATGAGAAAATTAAGATTAGGCATGAAGCAATACGTGAGCTTCTTGGCATTGACTGCTCTGATGCGGAAGTGAAGAGGCTTATCGAAAAAGCAGGATATGGATATCAGGCAGGGAGTGTGCTTATCCCAGCGTATAGAAAGGACATTCTCCATCAGAATGACGTGATAGAGGATATTGGGATCATGTATGGATATGACAAGATTCCAGAATATCCGATGCGGAGCTTCACGATTGGCGAGCAGTTGCCTATCCATAATTTTTTGGATGCTGCCCGCGAGATTATGCTCGGGCTAGGATTTCAGGAGATGATGACGAGCCTCCTCTCCAATAAGAAGACGCTCTATGATCGCATGCATGTGAAAGACCTTGGCACCGTGGAGATTCAACAATACACCTCTGAAACGTTCTCCGTCGTGAGAACATGGCTCATCCCCATACTTATGGACATTCTCTCAAAAAATAAGCATGTAGAATACCCTCAGCAGATTTTTGAGCAGGGTCTTGTAACCGTCCGAAAAGGTGATGAGACTATTGATTATGAGCGCATCGCGGCAGCGAGTTGCCATGAGCGCGCTGATTATACCACGGTAAAGCAAGGTGTGGATGCGCTGCTCTCCTCGTTAGGTTTCGCGTACGAGATCGAATCATTTGAGCATGGCAGCTTGATCCCCGGACGTTCCGGATTGATTTGGGTGAATGGAAAGTGCATCGGCTTCCTT
>CAZHJH010000092.1:0-2149 GCA_964533475.1 uncultured Methanosarcinales archaeon | reverse complement strand
GAGATTCCTCCTGCAGTGCTTGAGGAGTTTGGACTTGAGTTTCCTGTTGCGGTCTTTGAACTCAATCTGACCGAACTGTTTGAGCTTGCTAAGAAGTAACGTGCCTATTTCTTTGCCTTGCGCGCGGGGATTGCGATGCCCATGAACGCAAACGCCTCTCGGATATCCTCATGCGTTGTGCTCTTCTTTATTTCCATGACGTGCGGTGTGGGTTCAAGATGCGCGATGTTACATTTTCTGCGTCGAGTCGCGCCATCGATAAGCACAGTATGATCATCCACAACATCGAGAACAACACAGTGCTTGCCCGCATCTCTGCCAGCAATTTTTACGCATACTCTTCCTTGGTTTATCATTCTATTCCTCCTCTAGTACGATGGCCGTCGCCGTATCCATCAGGAGCGGGCGCGTGCTTTGAGAAGCGTGCGCATGCATGCCGAGCACAAGACCCCGCCGTAAGGTCTCTCTGGTCTTCGTTCTGTTTTCGCGAGCTTTCGGATCATCACGGCTCTCCCTCGAGGCACTCCTGCGAGCACCCTTCCGCATGATGCGCAGTGTGCTGCTTGAGGCTTGCGTTTCACGTAGTGAAGGTTCGTTCCTCCTATAACGCGTCGCATAATTCTGCGAAACGTTCGTGACTTGTGCTTTCCTGCTGGCATGATTCTGTGAGTCCCGATCGCTTTAAAAACGTTGCGTTCTTGCTCTGTCCTGATTTGTCTTGCCAAATTACTGAGCACTCACGATTTAGGAAAGAACGAAGTGGAGGGGGAAGTCCCTTACGGGGAGGCACCACTTCCAAGCTAAAAATTAATGCAGTGCGAAGTGGGCAAGACCGAGCGAAGCGAGATTCAGGACAGAGCCGTTCTAATATACGTGAAGAACCTTTCGTAAGAGCATGCTGAAGAGGATGGACAAAATAATATACGTGCCGAGCCATCCGAGCTTCCATCCGAACAGATTGAGTGCGATGCGTTTTTCCTGCTGCACTTTGACTTCCTTGATAACCGGGTCGGAATAGCGTTGCTGTGGTGTCACATACTGTTCTGAAGAGATAGTAATCTCCTTGACAACACTCCGGCCATCCACATCGAACTGGAGCAAGTAATCTCCCGCATCGCCTTGAAGCGTCCATTGC
Source organism: uncultured Methanosarcinales archaeon (assembly GCA_964533475.1). Lineage (GTDB taxonomy): Archaea > Nanobdellota > Nanobdellia > Woesearchaeales > JAGVYU01 > JAGVYU01. Next base: position 1,014 of record CAZHJH010000092.1, on the reverse strand, counting down.
GCGCTCCCATCACGGGCTTGCTGGTTAGGTTCATTGAGAATGGTCAAGTATTCGCTTACAAGCGTGATATTTCCGGAAAACTCTGGAGTGGTCTGCACAGTCACTGTGAAGGGAATCCCTGGCTGCACGGGTTCATACGCTAATGTTGCGTTCATCCATCCAAAGAGGATGATGATGGGAATGAATGTGAAGATCATGGAGCGAAAGCTCTGCATCATGTACTTCATATTAAGTTCCATCGCGCGTTTGTTGATTTCCATCATCTTCTGGGGATTGTCACGATGTTTTTTGATCTCCTGCTGCGCGCTCTTAAGGTCCGTGCGCAGCTGTTTCATGAGCACTTGGTCTGTCGTGTATTTGTAAATAGTTGTAATGATAAGCGTTATGAGAAAGCTGAGAATCACGACCGCCCAGAAGAGTCCGAGCACAAGGAGTGGCTTGAGTACAGGGTCAAGGAAGGAATACCATACCATGCGATCACTCAACAAACTTGCGCATCATGGGATGCATATCCATCATGTGCTGGCGGGCAATGTCTTCATACAGCCGATACATGATCATGACCGTGAGCAGGATTCCTGTTCCGCGTGAGAGCGCTCCGGAAAGATCTGCGGTTGCTGATAAAAATCCAACAAGCGCCCCGCCCATTATCGTAAGAGGCATGATATATCTGCTCAGGAGCCGTTCGAGCACGCGTTCATCCTTTCTGAATCCAGGAATTTGAAGTCCGGATGCCATCATCTGCTTTGCCTGTGATCGCGCATCCATGCCCGCTGTTTGAACCCAGAATACTGAGAAGATGACAGCTCCCACAATCATGATGAAGAGATATCCCAAAGCTACCCAGAACAATCCCCAATTCAATGAGCCTGTGATCGCGCTCCGCATAATATCCGGCGGGTTGACCCATTGCACCATGCCATACCCGGAATTCACGCTATTGACCATTCCAAAGATATACTTTGACATAAAAAATGTTACTCCGGCCTCAATTGCGCGGTCCTCAACGAACTT
>CAZHJH010000091.1:2975-5478 GCA_964533475.1 uncultured Methanosarcinales archaeon | reverse complement strand
CCGTCGCCAAAATTTCGTGTATTATCATTCCCGGGAATGAAGAATGGATGATCGCCAGAGAGACGGAGAAATTCGTATAGCCCAATTCTGATGTTACTGAGTAGTGGTTAAAATAAGAAATATTTATATATAACCGTATATACCACGTGTATTATGCGCGCAAAGAAATTTCTCAAACGGGCAGGACTCGGAACTCTGGCCGGGATTATAGGGCTTCATCTCGCTACGCAAACCCGTCACGGCATAGAGGAAGCCTACAACAGCATGTATCCTTCGCCGCAACGCGTTGCATTCGAAGAGCGCTTTGACGTTCCCATACACGGCAGCAGGTCAAATTTGGAGGGCAACGACAAATATTTCTTCATGATCGCGGATGTGCTCGCCAGGGAACGGGCAATCGGGGATATCCCGCTGGACGAGATCACGATCAGAGACTCAAATTATCTCAACCTCGGCCTCTTAGACCAGTGGAGAAGGCTCATATTCAGGCCGATCAGCGGAAAGTACTGCGATGATCGCATCACGCTTCTTGATAATGTCAGCCACCAAACAGTCCATCACGAGCTCGCTCACGCGCGTATGTTTGATATCCTGGAAGATCATCCTGAACTTCTCAAGCGATGGTCAGCAATAGCCGTTGATGAAAACGGAGAAACGCAGTACATGGATCCAAGATCTCGCTTCATGAGGCGCTTCAGGGTGCTTGCCTCGTTCGTCAGCGAAGAGCCGAGGGCGGAACATGACGGATTTGTGAGCAATTACGCCAGAACAAACATTTTGGAAGACATTGCAGAGCTCTGCGCTGAGGCTGCCATGTCCCCTCAATTTGTCACAGGTCAAATACTCTCGGACAATCCGGATGAGAGGCTAGCGAGGAAAGTCGCGCTCGCGCAGGAATATGGATTAATACCCCCAGAGTTTATGGAATTCGCCGGATTAGAACGCTATTACCAAAGCTGTTTTTTAGGTGCGAGCATGCTCTTCGACCAGAACAAATCTCTGCAGTACCTTGAGTTTTCCCGTGAGTTTCTGTCGCTCAACCCTGATTCTGTGTATGCATCTGAAGTATTGGTTAATCGGGCGCTTTTTATGTACAACAGGGCGCTGAGCAGGCATCTTCCGTGCACAGTAGCAGATGCAATAAACGAATACTATGCGGCGCTAGACACGGCGTATGCAAGCCCCATGATGTGTTTAGTGGTTTTGGATCGGCTGCATGACATTTTTGCATATCACGATCCCGAGCACGCGGATGCATTTCGCTTAGCATACGATGAATATGCGAGGAGAATGGAAGCGGGGGATGTGACTCTTACTGGCCAGTCGACAATGGGGATTTTAAGGGATTATGGAGTGGACATATCACGTGAGCGTAATTAACAGGGTTACAACCGACATTGACGAAGATTTTGATAAGGCCTTTGCTAGCACTATAGCAGATTGGCTTCCTCATGAATTAGCGAAGCGCGGGCTTACTCACCTGCTAAACCAAGGTTATTTTGTGGAATTCGGATGTGGCACGGGAGGAGTGGTTGCGGAACTTCAGCGCAGATATCCAGATGTTCCCATGATCGGGATTGATTGTGATCGGGAGCGACTGACCGCAGCGGAGTCCAGGAACTCAGGCGCCCATTTTATTCGAGCACGACTCGAGCATACGCCCCTCATTGACGAAAGTGTACCGCTCGCATTCAGCTCCAGAATTTATCAGCTGGAAAATGAACATCGCTATGCAGAGATCATCCAAGAAATTCACAGGATATTAAAATCGGGAGCTGTATACTTTGTTGTAGACCGCTTATACGAGCGCTTTACGCATGCATTTGCTGAATGCGGATTCAAAGTTCTCCATGAGGATTCACTCACGGCAATATATCAAAAAAGGTAAGGTTATATGCCTAAGAAATCTGCAACTCCTTCTTCAGCGCATCCTCATCAAAGCCAATAATGACCTTCTCATCATCAATAATCGTGACAGGAACGCCCATCTGGCCGGATTTTTCCAGCATCTCGTTCCTCGCTTCCTCGTTTTCAGCTACGTCGAGGTCATTAAACTGGATCTTATGCGCCTTCAGCCAGTCCTTCAGTTTGTGGCACCACGGGCATGTTGGCGTAGAATAGACATTCACTTTTTTCGTCATGAATTCACCACAGCGTTGTGATGCTGCACTCTATATAAACCTTATGAAAATTTTGATTAAAATAGGCAAATAAGGCTGCTTTTAGCTATTTCAGAAAAAATAAAGAGTTTAAAACGTTTAATCGCCTTTAATTACCATTCTATTTCGCAATCTACGCTAGATCGCCGTCTTTTTTATGCGCTTTAGACGAAAAAAGCAGAAAGCTTTATATACTGGAACCCGTTCTTCTTTATAAATTTAATGCATTTGTGGGGAAATGCACAGTGATAAACACGGGTGGGATTTGTATCGTTTCCTGATCAAACTAGGTGAACCAGCATGACACAATTCGTAAAAAAGTGCCCGGAATGCGGCAGCATCAA
>CAZHJH010000091.1:0-2875 GCA_964533475.1 uncultured Methanosarcinales archaeon | reverse complement strand
GAAGTCACGATCAGAAACAGGTATAAAGAGCTTCTGGAAGAATTAGACCTCGAGAAGGACATCAAGAAGACGAAGAAGAGAAAGAGAAAATAATTATTTCTTATTTTTTAATAATTTTACAAAACGCCCCTTTCAAATCCTCAAATGAGACTTTATTCAGCACTTCTTCGTATGTGAGCCATGCATACTCGAGAATTTCCTTTTCCTGGATTTTCACAAGCGTTGTTTTCGGAACAGCGTAAAATAACGTTATTTTCTTCTTCCTCCCTTTCGACGTCGTGAATATAACGTCGGTTTTTCTTTGAGGGTCTATGGACACATCTAATCCTGTCTCTTCCTTCACTTCGCGGATGGCTGCCTGCTCTACTGTCTCTCCGGGCTCCACACTCCCTTTGGGAAAACCCCAATTGCCCTTGCGCGTGCACACGAGCAAAAATTTTCCATTATGCTCAATGATGGCTCCCGAGGAGTTAAGCACAAAGCACCATGGAACGGAGCATGTCTCGTATGGGAATCACGTCATACTGAGCCGCTTTCTTCAGAACCTCATCGACGATCCTGTTAGCATCGATTCGCTCGGGGGGTATTTCTGCAATGTGCAGGAAGTCAGGAGTGTGAAAGACGAGCCTGCCCTTCGCATCATATCGAAATTCATGTGTGGCATCCGGCAAGTCAACGGTGATCTTAACACCTGATTCCGTGATTTCCACATGCTCCTGACGCTTAGGGCTTGAGTAGAGGGTGCTGAGCTCGAAGAACCTCACACGCAACAGTGAATCCACGCCGATAGTGTATTTAATATCCATGCTTATGCCTATGTCAGGAATCACGGGAGAGGGAAGCATGCACGCGATGGAAGACACCTGCATTCCATCATACGCAGTCAATTCTTCCAAGTACCACGGGCCATGAAGCGGCGGCTGATTCGCGAGCCATGCGGGCTTGTGGGTCACATATTCCATCCCGGCATCCTTTGCATGGGGATTCCATTCAATCTGCTCAGGTGTTACGTTTACGTGTTCCCCACGCCAGTTCTGAACCGTGCAATAGAGCAAACCCTGCTGTTTTTTGTGCAGGCGCAGCACATGCCGATCGGTCGCGATGGGGGGATTTTCAAGAATCTCTCCGCTATTCATGCGGTCAATCGCTTCCCTGTCCAGACTCACCAATTGATCCCATTCCAGAACGGTATCAATGGAAACATCCCTGCTCGCATTCAATTGTTCAATCAACATAAAAAAAATAAAAATGAAGAACTCTTTAAATTACTTCTTTTTTGGCATCATGGACATGCAGTCTCTGCACTTGCTCATGGCGACAAATGCCATGCCTACGATGAGGAACAAGACTGTCCAGGCCTGAATGCCGAAAACATCCCAGAGGTTGAGATCCCGTAACAAAAACAGGACACCAAATATCAAAAACAACCAACCACTGATCTGATGACATTTCTGACACATCATGGTATCACCCCTATTGACCATCTGAAGGGCTGGAGTTTAAAAAGGTTTGGGCTACATGCAATCGCGCAGTAGATATTTGTGCGCCGCTTCGAGTGTTGCTTCCAGAACGCCCCCTCGCTCGCCCGCGTTGACATAATCAATGACAATGGGCTTGAAGTACTGTAGCCGTGCTTGCATGGCCGCAGAGAGCTTCATTCCTTTGTCCCGAATATCGCCCGCCATTCCTCTTAGTTCATCAGGAGGAATAATTGCACTTTCCATCGCCATCTGATCAAGGGATGTGACGATTGAGTCACCAGCGTTCAGGCGCTCACCGAGATTGCGTAAGAATATGATCTGGTTTCCGATGATTATTTGCTGCTCTCCATCTATGATCCTGTTGGGATCCGGCACCATGCGCTGCTCGTACATCTCAGCGACGGTATTCAATGCCCTGTCCAAGTATCCGTTATGTTCTCCTTCAGCGAGAATATCAACCGCCTCCCCGGGGAACAAGTCAGGATATCTGCGCATGCGGTCCGTCATGAAGTCTCCGCTGTTCGCATCTTCAATAATTTCTGCGAAGGGCTTTTCATACTGCGTGTCTTTCAATGATCGATGAACTACTTGCAATGACTCCCAAAGAGGAAGTCCGGCGGTAAGAAGTGTCGACCATAAACTGCAGAGCTGCATGAGGTCCTTCGGATTCTGTTGTGCGGTTGTCATGCTGCTCTGAGAAATTCAAGGTTTTATAATGATTTCGATGGTGCTATAGCTATCTTTTTGAAGAATCAGCTGCATAAACCGGCTTCTCCGGCACAAGATAAATCATCCATGCGGATAGTGCAGTCACGATGGCCTTCACAACAATATTTGTGATGAACATCTGGCCAATGACATACATGGGAACAACCCCGGAAAACGCGATGAGCACGAAGAGAATGCTGTCAATCGGGATTGAAACGGCGTTTGATGTCACGACGCGCATCCACTGCGGCTTATTCCGGCCAAATCCGGACGTCCATATCTGATATACTTTGGTGTCAATGAGCTCAGAAACAATCTGCGCGATGATAGATCCAATCACGATCCTTATCTGCAATCCAAAGAGGAACTGCCATGCAGTCTGGCCGCCAGCGAGCGCCCATGACGTTTCCGCAGGCAAATAGACGACGAGCTGGAAATACAATGCCGCCACGAGATTCAGTATGCCTGCAAGCCAAATCGTTGTAATCGCGGCCTGTTTTCCAAGCTGCTTGTGGATGAGATCGCGCCACGTGAACGTGAGGCAGTAGATGAACCCTGCATCCATGACAAGCTGTCCAAAATACGTCACTTTAGTTGCCGCGATATTGCCCGCGAATGAAAGAAAGATGTAAACGCCGCAAAGGATGATTATTGCTTGGGTTTTGGAGAAATTAAACCAGGAAAGG